>JBATHL010000170.1:0-1994 GCA_049666745.1 Gammaproteobacteria bacterium | reverse complement strand
GCCATTCGATCATGATTGCTACCCTGAGTAGACCATCCCGGAGTTGGGTACAGTACTAAAGATCGCGCGCAACGCGTATTCCAACATTGTACTGACCTTTACCGCTCTTGAACTTCTCGCGATTTTCGGCACGCATCGAAGAGGCTGGACTGCCGTAAGAACCACCTCGTACGACACGAACATCGCAATCGCCACCTTCCCATACTGAGCCATCAGTTGGCGCTTCCTGGTAATTGCGGTGATAACAGTCATGTACCCACTCGAATAAATTGCCCGCGGTATCGTAAACGCCGAAGGCATTTGGCTTATAGGTGCCGACCTTCGCAGGCTTACTGGTACTGAAATCACTTTTACAATCAAAACAGTGCGCATTACCGACTCCTGACTTGATACCCCACCAGAAAGATGTTGTCGTGCCGGACCGCGCGACATACTCCCATTCTGCCTCGGATAGCAGACGGTAACGCATTCCTGTTTCCTTACTCAGCCAGCGGGTATAGGCAAGCGCATCATCCCAGGAAACGTCAACCACCGGATGGGTCTTAACATCCCAACCATTACTCTTCGGTTTCTTGCGTCCGGTGGCGGTAGCAAAACGATAATACTCGGCGAAGGTGACCTCGTAAACGGAGACCATGAAAGATGAAATTTTAACTTGATGTCGCGGTACTTCATCGGGCGAAACAATTGATGAAGCTCCACCCATACGGAAGCTGCCCGCAGGCACTTTTATCATGGTCGGACCATTGCCGCCGGATTTGAGGCGATCCCTGAAAATATCGGCCTTATCTACATACGCAGGTTCGGGCTCGGGTTCGGCTACAATCACAGGTTCAGGCTCAGGCTCAGGTTCGGCTTCGACCACGGGTTCAGGCTCGGGCTCGGCTTCCAGTTCAGCTTCAATGGACTGTGTGGTTGTTTCCACCAGCTCAGTGCCTTTGTCCACGACTTTATCGACCAATCCGACTTGCCACGCGAATAAACCTCCGCCAACTAACAGGACGAGCACAACCAACCATACCAGCCACTTGTAAGAACGCGGTTCTTCATACTCATCGGCAATTTGCACATCGGCTACGCGCGAAACCGGTTCCGCGGGTGGTGGCGCAAACTCGGCCGATTGGGTTTCGTACCTGGCCTCACGTTCCTTGACATCAACCACAATCAGAGTTGTATTGTCCTGATTGATCTTGTTGGCATCCTCGACTGCCTTTAACAGCGCATAGACACATTCCTTCGCCGTTGCCGACCAGGAGGAATACTGGATTATTGCACCTGCACCAAGGGTATCGAGCCCATCGCTGGCCACGATTACACGATCGCCAGGTCGAAGCTTAATCGGGTTTTCAGCAACGTCGATACTGCTTATTTCTTCACCGGTCATTGCACTCATCAACATGTTGCGTGACATACCGGCTTGCTCGTCGATCTCCATGCCCTGCTCTTTCATCATATCAAGATAGGCACCGTAGCTATGATCGGCATTTTGCTTGATTAATTCACGATCGCGAACCAGGTAGAGATGACTATCGCCAACGCTAACCCAGTAAAGATCACTGTCCTGCAGGTAGGCGGTGACCATGGTGCAACCCATACCACGCAACGCAGGAGTTTCCTTGACCGACGCTCGAATCTGGTCATTGGAACGGTTCAAGGCGTCGGTGAGGACATCTGCTACTTCAGTCGTTGGGAATTTTGCCTGGAAGGTTTTATTGAAAGTCGCAACCACCATGTTGCTGGCAACATTGCCCGCCGCATGCCCGCCCATACCGTCGGCCATGATTATCAGCGAGCAAAGGTCTCCATTATCGGCTTCGCCCAACTGGTTAACCATGTAGGCGTCTTCCTGATAATCGCGAGCACCATCGATCTGATCACTAGCAATATCGAATTCGACTTTCATTAATTTCTTATATTTTTGTCAATCGCGCGTTAAAGAACTATAGCAGTATAGTTAAATTTAATTCTAGTTTATCGAGGATAAGCCTATAAAA
>JBATHL010000169.1:0-27602 GCA_049666745.1 Gammaproteobacteria bacterium | reverse complement strand
ATCACGATTCCGCCGATAAAAATGAGCAAAGAAACGATTCCCTTGGGCAACCGGTCCAGCAGGTTGGTGGTATTGTGCAAGTTTGTTTCCCCCTGGGTGTTGATCTCCTGAAAAAACTCACTGGTTTGCCAGCCAAACCAGTGTTGCCCCCAACTCGCTTCCTCGCCGGCAAAATAGATACAACCCAGGCAATACAAAACCAGAAAAGTTTTGAACCGGAGATCCATCGAATCAGCGTGAGCCACGATCAATCGGACCGTATAGAAAAGTGCCATCACCAGCAAAACTACTGTCAGATTCTCGATCACCCCCAGTTCATCACGAAACCAGGACTCCAGTCCGGTGGTGGCGTTGGTGAAAAGGGCAATAGCGTAGCGAAGGCAGAAAAACAGAACAGGCAGATACAGCCACCAGATTTTGTGCAGTTCGTAACGATCTGCCTGACCGCCTGAACCGGTAGTTTTGTCATTCATTACTCAACCTGCGCGAAACAACAAATCGCCCGGGCCTGTAAGCTGGCGACATCCGGGCTACCTGCCATTGCTATCGCTGCTCGATGTCGCTTTCTCGATTAAAGGCATTAGCGATTCGGGTAGCCTGACCGCTCCCGACAGTGCGAATTCGTGCGCCGTTGGGGACATCTTGTTCCAGGTCTTGCGGATAATGTCTACCCACTTTTCCTCGCTGTAGTCAGGATGCTTGCCGACAAATTCCAGCATGTAATGCTCCATGAATACCAGGTCAGTGACATCTTCGAGTAACTGGGTGTCGGGATTCCCCTTGATATTCTTTTTTGCCACCGCGTTCCTGACGCGTTCAGTGACATCTTCGCCGTAGCCGGCTTGCAGCAGCAGATCCGCAGCAGTGTTGGCCTGGATTTTGTACAGATCCTTACGCCAGGTCAGGTAACCGATGCGATCCATCGGGTAGGCATTACGCGGCGACTTCCAGCGCTCGATATGCTGCGCGCGGATCGCGAGCTTCATGGCATCGTCTGCGTCGGGATTGTAGCGCTCGAGCATGTCCGACATGCGCTCCGAGTAGAGCAGTTCCTTGGGCCATTCCTTGCCATCAGCGGTTACCTGGTTAGGGTCTGCGTCGTTTGCGGTATCGATTAGCGCCCGGGCCTTTTCGTAAATTGATTGCTGTTGAGACATTTCGTTAATCCCGGCACTCCGGCTGGTGAAGTAAAAGGGCGATTATAACCACGCTTTGATTTCCGATTCGCATGATTTCGATTGAAATACGGTAAAAATAGCAGTACCAGATCAAATATATTGCCAGCAATATTATTTGCTGCTACTGTCGGTCACTTATGAAAATTAATCAACCCATCACCCGCAACCAAAACTCAATGTGCTGCTGTATCTGTACATCGGGGCGCGTTGTGGTGTGCTAGTGCCGGTTATTTTTACTTCTATCCCAGTTTAATCAACTCACCGTAACGTTCCCCGAAAACCCTCACGAATCAGGGCATACCCTGATTGGTTTTCAATTTTTTACAGGGCGATACGATGTACAACTATTCAATTAACGATCAACAGCTGGTGGACCAACGGGTGTCCCAGTTCCGTGATCAAACCAGACGTTTCCTTGCCGGCGAATTAAGCGAGGAACAGTTCCGGCCCCTGCGGCTGATGAATGGACTCTACATACAGCGGCATGCACCGATGTTGCGGGTTGCGATTCCCTATGGCGAATTAAGCTCCAGACAATTACGCGGGCTGGCATCTATTGCCGAGACCTATGACAGGGGTTTCGGTCATTTCACCACACGGCAGAATATTCAGTTTAACTGGCTAAAACTGGAGCAGGTGCCCGATATTCTGGAAGAACTGGCCAGAGTGCAGATGCACGCGATTCAGACCAGTGGTAGTTGTATCAGAAATATTACCTGTGACCATTTGGCGGGTATCGATGTCGCCGAGGTGGAAGATCCGCGGCCCTGGTGTGAACTGGTGCGGCAATGGGCGACCATGCACCCGGAGTTTCAATACCTGCCACGCAAATTTAAAATAGCCTTCACCGGTTCGTCCACCGATCGGGCCGCCACGATGGCGCATGATATCGGCTTGAAACTGATCAAGAACAGCGCCGCTGAAACCGGCTTCGAGGTTCATGTCGGCGGTGGTCTGGGGCGTACTCCTGTGGTTGCCAGAAAAATAAAGGCATTTCTGCCTGAATCAGATCTGCTTACTTATCTCGAAGCGATTCTCCGGGTCTACAATTTGAACGGCAGGCGAGATAATAAGTATAAATCGCGGATCAAAATACTGGTGAAAGCAATCGGTCTGGATGCCTTCAGGGGCCAGGTCGAGCTCGTGTTTCAGAACCTGAATCCGAATACCCTGCTGAACGAGAACACCGATATCTCGACTGTTAAGAGCCGATTCCGCTCTGTGTTTCCGCTTCCCGTAAATCCGGGCTCTAACAAGCTGTCAGCTGACAAACATAAAACTTTTTCAAGATGGCTGGAAAAAAACACCCTGGCCACGAAGTTCAATAACTATCGATCGGTTTATATTTCCCTTAAAAATCCTGATCGTCCGCCCGGAGATTTAACGGCAGGTGAAATGCGATTCATTGCCCAGCTAGCAGACAAGTACAGCGGTAGCCTGATACGAACTACCCATACCCAGAACCTGCTACTGCCGTTGGTCCATGAAAGCGACCTTGTGCAGCTCTGGCAGGCGCTCACCGAGGCAAATCTGTCGATTGCCAATATCGGTACAGTGCAGGATGTAATTTGCTGCCCTGGACTCGATTTCTGCAGTCTCGCCAATACTTCGTCGATACCGATTGCACAGGAAATTCAAAATCGATTTAGCGATACCGACGAATTGCATGCCCTGGGCGATATTCAAATCAAGATTTCTGGTTGCATGAATGCCTGTGGTCATCATCATATCGGCCATATTGGAATTCTGGGGGTCGATAAGAGAGGCGAGGAATGGTTTCAGATTACCCTTGGCGGACGCGCCGATCAAAGCCTGAAAATCGGTGAACGCCTGGGTCCTGCCGTCGATCGTAACTCGATCGCAAGTGCGGTCGAGTCGATTGTTCGTCACTATCTGCGCAACCGCATTGACCAGGGGGAACACTTTTTAGGCACGCTTAACCGCATTGGTATTGATTCTTTCAAGGAGGTGGTTTATGGATAACTTTGAATTTTCCGAGAATACGATCGGGGCAAGCGAGTGGTACGAGCTCGCCAGGGAAGGCGGCTGTGATGAGCTCAATCCCGGTGTGCTAGTAGTTGCAGCAAATTCTGCGCTTGAGTTTCTGGCCGGACCATTGAATCGTTTTGAGCGGATAGTGGTCACGTCTGGCGATTTCAACGATGGTCGATTTTTCAGTATCGGCAGGCAAATCCGGTTGCTCGGTTACAGTGGCCGTTTGACAGTAGTTGGAAATGTCCTGCCAGATCAATATACTGCGCTGCGATCCTGTGGTTTCGATGATGCCCTGATTTGCGAAGATAGCGCAATCGACGGGATCGTTGTGCTTGATCAGGCGCTCGCCCTTGCCGGAGTCGAGTACCCTGTGCCCCGAAACCTGGAATACCATACTGAGGCCGGAAATAGCCAATGACTGAAATTCACAAAGAAAGAGTAATCGATGTTCACCACTGGTCGGATACCCTGTTCACGATCAAGACCACGCGCGACCGATCGTTGCGTTTCCGCAATGGTGAATTTGCGATGATGGGTATGGAGATCGAGGGTAAGCCGCTGATGCGCGCCTACAGTATGGCCAGTGCAAACTATGAAGACCACCTGGAGTTTTACAGCATCAAGGTTCAGCACGGTGCGCTGACCTCTCGCTTGCAACATATCATTGCGGGCGATGAAATACTGGTTAGTAAAAAACCCACGGGGACATTATTGTGGGATCGTCTGCGACCTGGGAAGCACCTTTATTTGCTGAGTACCGGTACCGGACTGGCGCCATTTCTTTCGATCATAAAAGACCCTGAAGTTTACGAAAACTTCGACAAGGTCATCCTGGTTCATGGCTGTCGCTACATCAACGAACTGACCTATCAGCGATTGATTACCCACGAGCTGAAGCACAACGAGTATTTCGGTGACAGCGTCAAGGAAAAGCTGATTTATTACCCTGCGGTAACACGGGAGCCTTATATAAACTACGGTCGTATCACCAGCCTGCTGCAAACCGGCAGGTTGATTGAAGATATAGGAACGCCAGCCCTGAATCTGGAAGATGATCGATTCATGTTGTGCGGAAGCCCGAGAATGCTGGAAAGTTTGACTGAAATTCTTGACGATCTGGGGTTTAGCGAAACTCGAAAAAGAGATCTCGGAGAATATGTGATCGAGCGAGCGTTTGTGGAAAAGTAACACCGCGGTCGTACGGAGCCTGGTCTGGCATTCGGTGGTCTTCGATTCAGTTCGGCCCCGGTTTCCTGCCGCGCAAATGGGTTGGACGTAATTGTCCCTGCTCGAGCGCGACGATCATCTTTTCCCAGACCTCGATTTCGTGATCTACGAACTCGGTTCCTGTTGCCGCCACCAGGCCCTCGTAGAGAGCACCCTCGAGACGATCTCGTTCGTAGTGGGCATGTTGCCGATACCAGTCATTGCGGTCGACGATGTCGAGGTCGGTAAATCCCGCCGTCGCCAGCGCCTGCTGATAAACTTCCGCCGTCGCCAGTCCGAAATCGAGACCTTCTGCGACCAGGTAGGCCTGCATCTCTGCTGACGGCTGGTCGTCGTACCCGGCGAGCCAGTCGCTGGCGGTAAACCAGCCGCCTGGCTTGAGTACACGAAAAACATCCTCTGCCAGCGCCTGCTTGTCCGGGATGTGGATAATGGAATCCTTACTGGTGACTGCGTCGAAGCTTGCGTCAGCAAAGGCCAGGCGTCCCGGCTCGACGCCGATAAATTCTGTTTGCGATCCGACGCCGGATTTTTCGGCCAGTTGCCTGCATCGCTCGATCAGCGTCTGGTCGATATCGATTCCGCTTACCATCGCCGCCCGATGCTGCTTGACCAGGTGGATATCAACGCCACCAAGCCCGCAACCAATGTCGAGCACCGCAAGGCCTTCGAGCTTGATCCCGGCCAGGTATCGATCCACCTCGTCAATTCCGCCTGGCGACAGGAAACCCTCGCCCCAGAGAGCTTCGAGTAAGGCCGTCAGCTGATCGTCATATTCCTGCGGTGCCGGTTCATTCATTGTTGTCAACCTCCCGTACCCACGTAACTATAGAGATTAACCTTTTCCTGTGAAAGCAGAACTTGCGCTGCACTGGCACGCCTGGCGAAGCTGGTAGATGGCCGACAGGAAGAGTAAAATGACTTCAAACCTGACATTTATCAAGGCGGGGTCAATAGACAGGGCATTTAATTGAGGCAACCTGACCGATTCCCGAAACTGGATTACTTTCTTGCGCAATGACGAAAAACTACAACGGCTGGCTTTACGATGAATCGGCAAGTTCCCATGTCCGTTTTCCTGATAGCTGCATATGAAATCTGAAGACAATAAACTGGTCCCGGCGCATCCGCCTGCCGCGGATGAAATACCTCTTCAGCCCGCCTCGCTCGATATCTGGCAGCAGAAGTACTGCCTCAGGACTAAAGACGGAACCGCCGTTGACGAAAATGTCGCCGCCACCTGTGCCCGGGTGGCGCGCGCCCTGTCGGATCAGGAACAAACCGAGGCTCTGCGTGAACACTGGTACCAGAAGTTCTTATGGGCATTGCAAAATGGTGGGATTCCGGGTGGGCGCATCATCTCGAATGTCGGTGCCGGAGCATACAAACCAGCTACCTCGACCATCAACTGTACGGTGTCGGGCACTATCCAGGATTCCATGGACGATATCCTGGGCAAACTCCATGAAGCGGGGCTGACGTTAAAAGCAGGCTGCGGGATCGGCTATGAATTTTCTACGCTACGCCCGAAAGGGGACTATGTTTCGGGCGCGGGTGCTCATACTTCGGGCCCACTCTCGTTCATGGATATCTACGACAAGATGTGCTTCACGATTTCCTCGGCCGGTGGCCGCCGCGGCGCACAAATGGCTACCTTCGACATCAGTCATCCCGATGTACTCGATCTGATCCGGGCCAAACGGGAACCCGGGCGCCTGCGCCAGTTCAATCTGTCGCTGTTGATTACCGAGGAATTCATGCAGGCGGTAGCAAACGATGATTTATGGCGCCTGATTTTTCCGCTTAACAAAGGCGAGTTACAGGAAACGGGATTCAATCTTGAAGATACGGAAACTATAGTCTGGCACGACTGGCCAGGCAAGGAAGATTACCTGGTAAATGAGCATGGCAAGGTAGCCTGTCGCATTCATAAGTCCATCCCTGCACGGCGCTTATGGGACGCAATCATGTCATCGACCTATGATTTCGCCGAACCGGGATTCATCCTAATAGACCGGGTAAACGAACTGAACAACAACTGGTTTTGCGAAAATATCCGTGCCACCAATCCCTGCGGTGAACAACCTTTACCCGCGTACGGTGCCTGTTTGCTCGGTTCGATTAACCTGACCCGGTTCGTCGTCGCCCCGTTCACTGATAGCGCCCGCTTTGACTGGGATAAATTCAGGGAAGTCGCAGCTGTCTTTACTCGCATGCTCGACAATGTTGTCGAAATAAACGGTTTGCCGCTGGCAAACCAGGTGAACGAGATATTGCGCAAACGCCGGCATGGTATGGGGTTTCTTGGATTGGGTTCGACACTGGCGTTGTTGAAAATGAAATATGGCGCAGCAGAATCGTTAGATTTCACCGCGGCTGTCAGTCGTGAGCTGGCCTTGACCGGCTGGCGAGTGGCACTGGAACTGGCGCAGGAAAAAGGACCTGCACCAATCATGGATGAAATGTTTGTCGTGACCGCGGATATGCTGCGTCAACGCCCGGAAATGGCAGCCGATGGATTCAAGAAAGGGGACCAGGTGAAGGGAGCCATTCTGCATAGCCGATACAGTCGCTACATGCAAAAAATCAGGCAGGTCGATCCCGCTCTCGTCGCCGCACTGGAAACAACCGGCGCGCGTTTCACGCACCACAGTTCGATTGCGCCAACCGGAACGATTGCCTTATCGTTGGCGAATAATGCGAGCAATGGCATCGAGCCCAGTTTTGCGCATCACTATGCACGCAATGTCATCCGCCCGGGCAAAAAGAGCAAGCAAAAGGTCGACGTATTCTCTTATGAATTACTGGCCTATCGGCACCTGATTAATCCCGAGGCGGTGCAGGATGCGGAGAATCCGGAACAGCAGTTACCCGATTACTTTATCTCGAGTGACGATATTTCGCCGCGGCAACATGTAGACATACAGGCTGCTGCACAGCAATGGATCGACTCGTCAATCTCAAAAACGGCCAACGTGCCGACGGATTATCCCTATGAAGATTTCAAGGATATCTATCGCTATGCGCACGAAAAGGGTTTGAAGGGATGTACCACGTTCCGCTTTAATCCCGAGGCTTTTCAGGGCGTGCTGGTTAAGGAAAAGGATCTGCAAAATACAACCTATCGCTTCGTGCTTGAGAATGATGAAGTCATCGAGGTAAAAGGCAACGAAGACATCGAATACGATGGCGAAATCCATACCGCCGCCAATCTGTATGATGCATTGAAGGAAGGCTATTATGGGAAGCTGTAAGCGGGAGGGTAAATATGGCGCGAAAAATTGATAAAAAAATCAGCAAAGCTTTCGTCGTTAACCCAAACGAAGATTCAGGCGAAAGCGGAGAACTGCCGCCCGCTGAAAACATCGACAATGTAGTTCATATGCACGAAAAGCTGCAACGCCCACCCGTGCTAAGCGGTTCGACCTATAAGATCAAAACCCCCCTGTCCGAACACGCACTCTACGTCACCTTCAATGACATCGTCCTTAATCCGGATACCGAACATGAGCTGCGCCGTCCTTTCGAGATGTTTATAAACTCCAAAAATATGGATCACTTTCAATGGATTGTGGCGTTGACGCGGATCGCTTCCGCCGTATTTCGCAAGGGTGGCGATGTCACCTTCCTGGTCGAAGAATTGCGCTCCGTGTTTGATCCGCAAGGCGGTTATTTTAAAAAAGGAGGGAAATTCATGCCCTCCCTGGTCGCTGAAATCGGCGATGTGCTGGAAAACCATTTGTGCGAGATAGGTATCCTCAAGTCATCGACACTCGATGAACATCAAGCAAACTTCATTAAGGGGAAGACGGAGGAATTCAATCAAAAAACAGCCGACCCGGATGTGCAAGCGGATCAATTTCCGGAAGGGAGTACGCTGTGTAAAAAGTGCCTGACCAGGGCCATGATTATGCTGGACGGCTGTTTGACCTGCCTGAATTGTGGTGAATCAAAATGTGGTTGAATGAGGGCTTCCTCCATTTATCCCCACTTACCTGATATGCCCGGGTTTACTCGATGACAACCAGTTCCCGCGGCGCTGTTACCGGCAGCAGCGCCGAGTCCTGCTTGAACAGCAGGGTGCAAATATAGTAGGTGATCCCCGACATGCGGGGGCTGAAAAACTGGCTCTCGAAGTTGACGCAGGTTCCGGGCTGGAAAACCTTTTCTGATTCTGTATCAGACATTTCATAGACAAAGTTCCCTACCCAGTCCGGCGGGAACCCGATACCCAGTTCGTAACCGCCGACCCAGCCCGCATCGGACCAGATGCCGACCTCGTCGTAATATTGCCTGGTCGCGGTAACCAGCTCGCCTACCGTCAGGCCCGGTTTCAGTAGCCTGGCAATCACCTTGAATACGCCTGACGATTTTTCATGGTATTCGAGAACATCCTTCGCCGGTTCGCCAACATGGAATGAACGCGCTGCATTGGCGTGATAACGCCAGTACACACCACTGACATCCACGTTGACCTGTTCACCGGCCGCAATCACCTTGCGACTCGCCAGCGCATGACCGGTATTGGCTTTAAGCCCCGATAGTACAGGCAATGTAATCGCCGGATTTTCACCACCAGCCTTCGCCATGGCGTGGATCATTTCGCCATAGACATCGAGTTCGGTGACGCCGGGTCGAATCGCGCTGGTCGCTGCGGCTAGACCAATATCGGTAATTTTTGCGGCCTGCTCGATGTAGGCGATCTCCTGGGGAGATTTGATCCAGCGCAGCTCGCGTAAAATATCGCTGCCATCGGTGACCGTGGATCCGTTAGCTTCGAAAGCGACCCTGAATCTTGCGCTGATTGCCGGGTTGGGCCGGTAACTATAGAGTTCCATGCCGACAGTACCGCCCAGCCAGCCCTCCGCCTTGAGCTCATCCATGATGAAGCCGATGCCGTCCCGACGGTTGTCGATGGGAAAGCTGCGAATATCTTCCGCGCAGGTGACAAAGCGGCACATGACTTTTTCGCTCGGCGTGTCAAACATGATAAAACGGTCGTGGTCTATGTGAACCGCGATACCACTCGTGGCAGGCCATTGTTTGGGGCTTTGCGCCTGGTACCACTCGCAGGTGTAGCCGCTGACGTAATAAAGGCTTTCAGGCGCCATCAACCAGAGCAGGTCAATCCTGTCTGCAGCCATACGTTTACGAATGGCCTGCAAACGGGATTTGAATTCCTTCGGCGAGAATCCCAGTTCCGTGGCTGGATTACAGTGCTCCAGAACAAGATCACGATTCTGTCCCATACAATGGCTCTCCGAATGCTTTAGCAGGAGGTTATGGCAAATTTTCATATTTGACAAATTTGGCTAATAATGTGGTCCCTGCATGCCCCTGGTATGTGTGAAGAAGGCATCGGGCCTCTGGTATGCTCAACCGGCAAAGGCTAAACAGACAGGTTAAGGTAGCGAGAAAAATGAACGATCGTTTGGCAGTATTCTTTGATCCCTGTATTTTTGACCATGACACCGGCAGGGGATTTTTTGAGGCGAAGGCTTCACCCTACATGCCCGTGATCGAGACGCATCCGGAAAATAGCGAGCGCCTGAGGAATATGTACGGGGTGCTGAAGGATGGCCCGATCGCCGAAGTACTGGATTGGCATGCGGGTGAAACCGCAGCTCGATCAGACCTGGAACGCTTCCACTTGTCTGCGTATATCGATGAGCTGGCTGCGATTCCGGTTAGCGAAAGTCGCGCATTTTCCAGTACCACCGTTTTTGGTCCCGGCAGTTATGCTATTTGCTGCAAGGCGGCTGGCCTGGTCATGTCTGCCGCGAGTCATGTCTGCGTGGGTAAAGATCGAATTGCATATGCCCTGACGCGCCCACCGGGGCATCATGCACAACCCGACATGGCCGATGGTTACTGCTTTTTCAATAATATTGGTGTAGCGATCGAAAAATTGCGCGCCCGGGGAATGCAGACGGCTGCAGTTATCGATTGGGACGTACATCATGGTAATGGCACCCAGGAAGGGTTTTATGAAGACCCGGATATACTGACTATCTCGCTGCACATGAACCATGGCGCATGGGGAAAAACTCATCCCCAGACCGGCGCTGTCGATGAAGCTGGCAGCGGGGCAGGGTTGGGCAAGAACCTGAATATCCCGATGCCCTATGGATCGGGGGATTCGGCCTATGTGCGCGTGTTTGATGAAATAGTCGCGCCAGTGGTCAGGCGACACCAGCCAGAGATGCTGTTTATTGCCGCGGGACAGGATGCCAACCAGTTTGATCCAAATGGCCGTCAGCTGCTGTCCATGAACGGTTTTTATGAACTGGGCAAACGCGCTCGAGCGCTCGCCGATGCGTGTTGCGACGGTAAACTGGTGCTGGTGCAGGAGGGTGGTTATGCTATCAGTTACGCTGCCTATTGCCTGCATGCCACGCTGGAAGGGGTGATGAACAGGTCAGCCAGTCTGCCGGACCCGCTTGCCTATATGCAGGAATACACTGACGGTATCGATGATTTTATAAATCATATTCGAACCAGCTATGAAATGGCGTTAACAACAGGGGGATGAAATTGAAACCAGTACTAGTAATACAGGGCGCAAAAGGTTTAGACGAAGTTCCACGACTTGGCGAATTGAGCGACCAGGCCGAATTACGCTTTGCCACCAACTCTGACGAACTGCGTAATGCGCTACCCGGTGCCGACGTGATGCTGGGCTGGAGTTTTCGTGATGCCAGTCTGCCTGCGGCCTGGGATGCCGCCACTGATTTACGCTGGATCCACTGGGCCGGTGCCGGCGTGGATGCCGCCGTATTTCCCGAGCTGGCAGCCAGCAATGTGCAGCTGACCAATGCGCGTGGCGTGTTTGATGTGCCGATGGCCGAATGGGTGCTCGGGATGGTTATTTGCTTCGCCAAGAAAATTCCGCAAACGTTTGCCGCTCAGGCCCGCTCTGAATGGCAGTATCGTCTCTCCGAAACCGTGGCCGGCAAGCGCGCCCTGGTGGTTGGCGTAGGCTCGATCGGGCGAGCGGTGGGTCGACTGTTGAAGGCGGCGGGGATGGAGATAGAAGCCATTGGCCGCACTGCGCGTGACCATGATCCGGATTTTGGCCATATTTACGCAATAAATGAGCTGCATACCCGCTTACCGGTGGCCGATTATGTCGTGTTGATTACGCCACTGACGGCACAAACCCGTAATCTGTTTGCTGCCGCCGAATTTGTTGCGATGGCGTCGCATGCGCGCTTCATCAATATCGGCCGAGGCGCACTGGTGGTCGAAGAGGATTTGCTCGCGGCCCTGTACGAGGGCCAGATCGCAGGTGCCGCGCTCGATGTTTTTGTCGAGGAGCCGTTACCGGCGGAAAGTCCCTTCTGGCAGGCGCCCAACTGTCTGGTCTCACCGCACATATCTGGGGATTATGCTGAATTCGAGGATACGATGGCCGATCAGTTCATGGATAACTGGGCGCGTTACCTGGCTGGCGAGCCACTGCGCAACCTGGTCGATAAAAAACTTGGTTTTGTGGCGAGCGCAACCAGCTGAAGACAGTACAACTTATTCATGATCGGTTCAGACGCATAACGGCAAGATGGCACTGGACGCATGGCGATGGCCGACAGGTGTCAGCCGGGACTGCCAACTAACTGTATTAAAAAGCGTTAGGCCGGTTGCCGACAGGGCAGGGCTCAATTTGCAATTTGCGCCGGTTTACTGACTTGATATATTCTAACCCGCATAAAGGACCGAGCAGGTCCAATGAAAATATAAGTATGAAACCCGAAGAGGAGGAGTAAGAAATGAAGTCCAAAGATGAAAAGAAAGTTGACCTGACGACAGGAATTTCCGATCTCGAGGTCGCAGACAAGATCAAAGATATTCAGCATTCGTTCGAAAGCGGACAGGTTTCCCGGCGTAGCTTTATGACCGGGGCACTGGCGATGGGTGTGTCGCTGACGGCTGCATCGGCCATTCTCAACAAGGTTGAAGCCGCGACCCCGAAGAAAGGAGGACGCCTGCGCGTCGGCCTGACCGGTGGTGCCACCACCGATGTGTTGGACCCGGGGCAGATTCTCGATCTGTACATGATTCACCTTCAATTCGGACAACTGCGCAACAGCCTGACCGAGGTTGCCGCGAATGGTGAACTGACTCCTGAACTGGCCGAGAGCTGGGAAGCAAGCCCGGATGCGAAGACCTGGAATTTCAAGATCCGCAAAGGCGTCGAGTTCCACAATGGTAAGAGCCTGACTTCGGAAGACGTGGTTGCATCGATCAACCATCACCTGGGTGAGAATTCGAAATCTGCCGCCAAGGGCATTATGGGCGGTGTGGTTTCGGTCAAGGCCGACGGCAAGCATGGTGTAACCGTCGAGCTCAGCGGCGGCGATGCTGACTTCCCCTTCCTGTTGACCGATTACCACATGAATATCTGTCCTGCCAATAGCGATGGTTCGATCGACTGGGCATCCGGGATCGGTACCGGTGGCTACGTGTTGAAACAGCATGATGCCGGAGTACGTTCATTCACCACGCGCAATCCGAATTACTGGAAAGAAGGTTTTGCCCATTTCGACGAAGTCGAAATTACGCAGATCGCTGATTCGACCGCGCGCAGCCAGGCGTTGCAGGGTGGTTCGCTCGACGTGATAAACAATGTGCCGACCCAGACAGTGCACCTGATGAAGCGGGTTCCGGGCCTCAAGATCGAGGCAACTACCGGCAACAAGCAGATAACACTGCCGATGCGCACCGATACCGCACCTTTTGACAATAACGACGTGCGCACCGCGGTCAAGTACATCGTCGATCGCGAGGAGTGGCTGAAGAAAGTGGTGCACGGTTTTGGCCAACTGGGTAACGATAGTCCCGTCGGCCCGGCAAACATTTACCGCGCCACCGAGGCGGAATTGCCTCAACGCCAGTACGATCCCGACAAGGCAAAATTCCATCTCAAGAAAGCAGGTTTGAGCAAGCTCGATATCGACTTCCATGCGGCCGAAACCGGTTTTGGCGGCGCTCTCGATGCCGGACAGTTGATGGCTGCTTCGGCACGTGCTGCCGGCATCAATATCAATGTAGTACGCGAGCCGGACGATGGTTACTGGAGTAACGTGTGGATGAAGAAGCCGTTCTCTGCCTGCTACTGGAGCGGCCGCGCCACCGAGAACTGGATTTTTTCGCAAATCTACGCCGCGGACGCGAGCTGGAACGACACCTACTGGAAGCACGACAAGTTCAACAAGCTGCTGGTATTGGCGCGTGCTGAACTCGATCCGGACAAACGTCGGATACTCTACGTCGAGATGCAGCAAATCGTGCACCATGAAGGCGGCGTCTGCCTGCCGTTGTTCCGCAGCGACGTTATGGCCTATCATGAACGTCTGCACGTGCCCGATGTGATCGGCAACAACTGGGAGCTCGACGGTGCCAAGAATTCCGAGCGCTGGTGGTTTGCCTAACCTGCATATTGCACCAGTATCCCGGATGCTGACGCAGGACAGATGCGGCTGAACGCCGGGCTGGATCGAAATCCATAGCCTAAGCTATGGATTGAGGGAAGACCAGGTTCAGGCGTATCTGGACAAGTCAGGGCCGAGACCGACTGGTGCGATGTGCAGGCCAGGTTCGCGAAACTTCAGGTTAGTACGAAAAAGGGGTAGCTTTGCTACCCCTTTTTTTATTGGTACAGGTGCGCGCCCTAGTTTTTATAGCTATCTGGAAGCTCGTAGCTGCTACCCAGAAACTCGCCGAACACCTCGGCTACCTGGGGGTGATTGACCGGTTCACCGCTATCGTCGACCAGTAAATTCTGTTCCGACACGTAGGCTTCATATGCGTTGGATTCATTTTCCGCCAGCAAGTGATAAAACGGCTGGTTCTTGCGCGGCCGAACCTCTTCCGGAATAGATTCCCACCATTCCTCGGTGTTACTGAACTCGGGATCGACATCGATAATGACGCCACGGAACTCATAAACACGGTGCCGTACCACCTGTCCAATCGAAAATTGTGTATTGGTTATGCTCATAGTAACAATATGTATGCAAAATCAATTATATCAACGATTGTAGACGTCCCGCGCTAAATTATCTCAATCAATTGTTTTTTTCAGCTTAAACCAATCTTGCTTCTGGCTTCATCGGGACCCAGCACACGCGCGCCCATGCGCTCGATAATTTCGACCGCGCGCGTGACCAGCATGCCGTTACTCGCCAGTACCCCGCGATCGAGATAAATATTGTCTTCGAGGCCAACGCGAACATTTCCGCCGAGCAGCACCGCTTGCGCCACCATCGGCATTTGCATGCGGGAAATGCCGAAACCGGCCCAGATCGCATCCGCTGGCAGCGCCTGTTTCATTGCCGACATGGTTTCGGTGTCGGCGCCGGCTCCCCAGGGAATACCGAGACAGATTTGAAACATTGGCGGTGCATCGATCAAGCCGTCATCGATCAGGCTGCGCGCGAGTCGAATCTGCCCCAGGTCGAAGACTTCGAGCTCGGGTTTGACACCCAGGTCCCGGGTAATCCCGGCCATGGTGCGTAAGTAGGGTGCGGTATTGATATAGGTGTAGTTGCCGCCGAAGTTCATCGTACCGCAATCGAGGCTGCAGATATCGGGCTTGCATTCAACCACGTGCGCCAGCCGTGCTTCCGGACCTATCATATCGGTACCCGGTCCCGGTAACGACGGGTCCGCTTCGCTCGGTACCCAGTCACCGCCCATGCCGGCAGTCAGGTTGATGATCATGTCGACCCCGCTGTCACGGATCATGTTTACCGCTTCCCTGAACAACGCCGGGTCGCGCGACCCCTGTCCCGTTTCCGGATCGCGCACATGTACGTGAACTACCGCTGCGCCCGCTTTGGCGGCTTCGATTGCGGCGTCGGCAACCTGTCGCGGTGTTATCGGCACCAGGTTGCTACGGCTGGTGGTGTCGCCCGCGCCGGTTACGGCGCAGGTGATGATGACATCGTTATTCATTTAGTGTTCCCCTCGAAATGTTGTCTGGTTACTGATCTTTGGCGCTACGCTTCATTTTCGCGATCTCGACCAGCCCGTCATTCATTTTTTTACTCAAGCTGGCAAAATCCTGCCCGGCGGTCATCTCGACGCAACCATCGACCATCGCGTTGCGCAGTTCATCGGTCAGTTCGGGTGCGACCAGTCGCGTCCAGGGTAATTTGAGCGCCGGCCCGAACTGATCCAGGCAATAAGCCATGCCGCCCTCGCCACCGCCGACATGAAAGATTTCGCAAGGGCCCATCAAGGCCCAGCGAGGTCCCGGCCCATTAACCACCGCCTGGTCAATTTGCTCGACCGTGGCTTCGCCGTTGGCGACCATGTGCAAGGCTTCACGCCAGATCGCTTCCTGCAACCGGGTGGCGATGAAGCCGGGTATTTCCTTTTTCATGACCAGCGGTGCTTTACCGGCGATTTTGTAAAACTGCTCAGTCCATTCGACCGTATGCGGACTGGTTTTCTCGCCGCCGATCATCTCAACCAGTGGCAACAGGTAGGGTGGATTGAAGGGATGGGCAACCACGGTGCGTTCGGGGGTGGCGCATTCGGCCTGAATATCGGTCATCGAAAGTCCCGATGTGCTCGATGCGATGACCACGTTGGCGTCAACGCTGTCACCCAGGGTTTTGTACAGGGCCTGCTTCAGGGGCAGTACTTCGGGGACGCTTTCCTGGATAAATTCAGCCTTTTCGGTGGCCTCGGCAAGGTCGGTGGTCCAGTTGAAATTATCCATCGAGGCGCCCTCGGCGAGGCCAATCGCCTCGAGACTCACCCATGCAGTTTCGAGCAGGCGCATCAGCGCATCGTACTCGGTTGCGTCATGCAGGTAACTGGTGACCCGGTATCCCTGGGCGAGAAAATGGGCCGCCCAGCCGCCGCCAATGGGTCCGGCGCCGATACAGGTGACACGGCTTACGGCATCGGGGGTCTGGTTCAACATGATTAGTGCTCCTTCAACATGATAGTTGCGAGTTCAGTTAGCTTGTCAACGTTCACGGCAAGGCGTGCCTCGAAGGCAATGGCCACATCCTTGGCAAGAGGCACAACGCAGCCCGTGGGCGTTGACAAGCTAACCCGTAGGGCGTCCCTGTGGTGTCCCGCAGCGGCGTTGCAGTGCTTGACAAGGGTACGGCCATTGCCTGCGCACTGCGCCTTGCTGCGAAACACCGCAGGGGCGCTGAATCCGTAACTATCATGTTGAAGAAGCACTAGCTACCTTTGAATTTGGCGTCGCGCTTTTCGACAAATGCCTTGACGCCTTCACCGGCATCGTCCGATGAAAGCATCGCCTTGTAGGTTGGCAGATCGTCATAGCGCATCTTGTGAAATGCCTGTTCGGTCGGTTGGCATTCGATCGCGCGCAAAACTTCCTTGATCGACTGCAACGCCAGCGGTGCGACCTGCGCCATTTGCACGGCCCACTCACGCGCGGCGTCCATCAATTGCTCGGCCGGAACGACCTTGTTGATCAACCCGTAATGCATCGCTTCGTTGGCACTCATGCGACGACCCAGGTAGAGCATTTCGAGGGCGATATTGTAGGGCAGGCGTTTGGGTAAACGCTGCACGGCACCGGCATCGGGTATCAGGCCGAGTGGCAATTCCGGCAGCGCAAACTCTACATGATCGGCGGCGATGATTAAATCGCAGGCCAGTGCAATTTCGAAGCCACCGCCGATGGTGAGCCCGTTGAGGGCGGCGATGACCGGCTTGTTCAAATTCCACATTTCAGTAATGCCGGCAAACCCGCCCAGTTCCGGGTCTTCGGCTTCCCACCAGTTCTCTAACGGGGTATCACCACTATCCAGTGCCTTTAGATCCCATCCGGCACAAAATATCTTTTCGCCGGCAGCGGTGATAATAGCGACCTTCAACTCCGCATTGTCGCGAAAATAGACCAATGCCTCGCCGAGCTTGCGGCTGGTGGGCAAATCAATGGCATTGGCTTTCGGACGATCGATGGTGATCAACATCACCGTATCTTCAATATCTACCCGTACTTCACTATCACCTGGAATCATCATTATCCCCAATCAGAGCAACGTTCTTAGATCCGCGCAGTTTAGTAGACTCGGTTAACAAATGGTATATGATTGGATGCGTTTGATAGTTCACCGGGTCCAGTTTCTATGAATTACAACCTGACCGCCGAGCAGGACATGATTGTCCGTTCGCTGCGCGCTTTTCGCGAAGAGGAACTCGAACCCCACGAGGCCGAAGTAGATCGTACTGGCGAAGTGCCGCCGGAGCTTGGTCAACAGATCAAGCAGAAGGCACTGGAAATGGGTTTCTACGCGCCCAACCTGCCAGAAGACATCGGCGGTGGTGGCCTCGATTACAAAACCCTGGCGTTGTTTGAGCGCGAACTGGGTAAAACCAGTTACGGCTTGCATGGCTATATTCATCGACCGTCCGAAATTCTGCTGGCCTGCGCGGACGAGCAGATCGAAAAGTATTTAATGCCCTGTGTTACTGGCGAAAAGAAAGAGGTTTTTGCGCTAACCGAACCCGGTGCCGGGTCTGACATCCTGTCGATGGCTACCAACGCGAAACGCGACGGTGAAGATTTTATTATCAACGGATCCAAGCATTTTATCAGCAGCCCGGTCATTCCGGATTTCGCGATCCTGTTTGCGTGGACCGGGGTGCAGCAAACCAAACGCGGCGAACGCAAACTGGTGACCGCATTTTTGGTTGACCAGGGTACCCCGGGGTTTTCCATAGAGCGCGGCCCGCGCTGCGCGGCTCAACGTGCCTACCATACCTGGCAGCTTTCCTTTAACCAGTGCCGGGTGCATCAAAGCCAGATACTTGGTGAAGAGGGACAGGGTTTCGAGCTCGCCGACAAGTGGCTGAAAATGGGTCGCGTCTGGGTGGCTGCTGCGGCCTGCGGCAAGCTCGAACGCCTGCTCGAACTGGCGACAAAATATGCGGCAGAGCGTAAGCAGTTTGGCCAGCCGATTGGAAAGTTTCAGGGAACATCGTTCAAACTAGCGGACATGGCGACCGATTTACAGGCGGCTGACCTGCTGGTTATGTTTGCCGCGGACAAGGCAGATCAGGGCATCATGGAACCCGATGATGCCGCCAAGGCCAAGTTGTTTGCCTCCGAAGCGGTCGGTCGTGGCGCCGATAATGCAATCCAGATATTCGGTGGCATGGGTTTGATGGAAGAATTACCCATTGAACGCCTGTGGCGCGATGCCCGTCTCGATCGAATCTGGGATGGTACTTCGGAAATACAGCGCCATATCATTTCACGTTCTTTGCTGCGCCAGTATGAATCCTGATGGCAGGATTGTCCGAGAACCTGCGCCGACTGCTGTCCCCGAAACACATCGCCTTTATCGGCGGTAGCGATGCCGATTTCAGCGCACGCCAATGCGCGCAACAATTTGACGGCCCGGTATGGGGTGTCAATCCGAACCGCGAAACCCTCGGGGGAGTGCCCTGCTTTCGCAAGGTCGAGGATCTTCCCCAGGCTCCCGACGCGGTTTTCCTGGCTACCCCGCGGGCTGCTGCAACCGAAACTGTAAGACAGCTTAGCCAGATGGGGGCGGGTGGCGTGGCCTGTTTTACCGCGGGTTACGGTGAGTTGGGAGCGGCCGGTCAACGCGCCGAAGCTGAACTGGTTGCCGCGGCCGGCACGCTGGCCCTGGTAGGCCCCAATTGTTATGGCGTGGTCAACTTCACTAATGGCGCTGTGTTATGGCCTTTTGGTGCGGGGAATCATCGTTGCCACAAAGGCGTTGCGCTGGTGATGCAAAGCGGCATGCTGCCGGCCAACATGATCATGAACGATCGTTCGGTGCCGATCTCGCACGTGATTTCTGCCGGCAACCAGGCGGTGCTGACGATCGAAGATTATATCGATGTGTTGCTGGATGATCCCGCGGTTACGGCAATCGGTTTGTATATCGAGGGCATCAAGAACATCCATAAGTTTGCCGACGCCGCGATCAAGGCAATCACTGTGAACAAGCCTGTCGTGGTACTGAAAGCCGGCAAGTCCAGTCTCGGATCACAAATCTCAGTTAGCCATACCGGTTCGCTGGCGGGTACCGATGAGGCTTTCCAGGCGTTATTCGACCAGCTGGGTATGATCCGCGTCGAGTCCCCGGTGGAAATGATGGAAACGCTGAAGTTTCTGTCGGTTTCAGGTGCGCCGAAAGGGCATAAGCTGGCTGCTTTTACCTGCTCGGGTGGAGATGCGGCACTGGTGGCCGATTACTGCGCAAAGGTCGGGCTCGAACTAACCCAGCCCTCGGCCGCGACCAGCGAAAAACTGGCCGATCTACTGCCCGATATCGCTACGGTGTCCAACCCGCTCGACTACACGACGCCGCTGTGGGGAAATACCGAGATCATGCCCAGGGTGTTTCAAACCATGGTCGACGACGGTTACGATGCAGCGGTAGCGATTCAGGATTTCCCGCCCACGCATATCCATGCGGATAACACGCTTTATCGCAATGATGCGAAATCTTTCATCAGGGCATGCAGCGCGCTCGGGATTCCAGGTGCAGTGTGCAGCGACCTGCCTGAGAATATCGATCGAGAATCGCGCGAAATACTGATCGACGGCGGCGTAACGCCTTTGCAGGGAGTTGATGCGGGGCTGGATGCAATCGCCAATGCCTGCCGTTATGGGCTGATTCGCGAGCGGCTATTATCGGCCGCCGGGCAACTCCAGTTCAGCATGATAGAAACGCCAGCTAACGAATCCACCACCCGAGTTGTCGATGAGTGGCAGGGCAAGCAGAGATTGATCGCTGCGGGGGTTGATGTTCCGCAAGGGCAGCTAATCGATATCGACGCCAGCGACGAGCTGCTCGAAGGTTTGCGCTATCCAGTCGTGCTTAAAGTGGTGTCTGCAGATTTACCGCATAAGACGGAAGCGGGTGCGGTCAGGGTTAATATACAAGATGCTCGACAACTGCGTAGTGCTATCGAAGCGATGCGAAAGTCGATCGCGCAAGTGGCGCCCGACCTCAAAATTGAGCAGCTGCTGGTCGAATCAATGATCGAGGATGTCGTCGCCGAGCTGATGGTCGGTATCAATACCGATCCACAGTTCGGGCAACTACTGGTCATTGCCAGTGGTGGTGTGCTGGTCGAATTGACCCGCGATGCGAAAACATTGTTGCTACCCACCGACGCTGCACAGATTCGAGCTGCACTGGAAGCGCTGAAATGCTTTAAATTGCTGCAGGGGTTTCGTGGCAGGACAGGGGTAGATATCGAGATAGTCGTCGAGCGCATTCATGCATTGACAAGGTTTGCCGAAACCCATCAGAGCACGTTGCTAGAGATGGATGTTAATCCGTTAATGGTGACGCCGGGCCGATGCGTTGCCGCCGATATCATGATTCGCGAAATTCTGCGTTGATTCAGCGACGTTCTCCCTGACGTGCCGGATCTGCAACAGAACATACGGCTATACCCGTGGTTTAGAGCCGCTTCGGATGGTCATGCCTGGATAACCGTTTTCTTCCTCTACATGAGCCAGAGTCTGCCGCTTGACCAGGTGATCGAACTGTCGGCGGTTTATTATCTTTCCGTTTTTTTGCTCGAGGTTCCGTCCGGATACTTTTCCGATCGTATCGGCCGGCGTACCACCTTGTTGCTCGCCGCCAGCTCGCTAATCGGATCTTATTGTTGTTTCATTATAGGTGGCGATTTCTGGTGGTTCGCGGCCGGACAGTTTTTGCTTGCGAGCGGGATCGCCATGCAGTCGGGCACCGATACGGCCTTCCTCTACGATTCACTGAAGACGCTTGGGCACGAGGCCGAGTATGCGCAGCGAGAAGCCGATGCCGAACAATGGGGTATGATCATGTTAGCAATCGCGACCTTGTCTGGTGGCGCCCTGGGCCTTATCGACCTGCGCCTGGCCTACGTGTTTTCGCTGTGCAGTGCCGTCACCATGGGAATTCTGGCCTGGCGCTTCACCGAACCCGTGCATGACCCCGATACTGTGAGCCTGCCGCAGAGCTTTGTTACGGTGGTACTGAGTTGCCTGGCTCGTTTACGCGACCCGGTGCTGGGATGGGTGTTTGCTATTGTTATCGTGCTCTATGCCATGGCACATATCGTCTACGAGTTTTACCAGCCCTATATCAGCCTGTTGCAGTTGCCGCTGCTGGAAGCTTCCGCTTATGCGCCGCTGATATCCGGTGTGGTTATTTCGATATCGATGTTCGGTGGTGCCATCGGCGCCAGGGCCAGCGTTGCCTGGCAGGGGAGGCTCGGACTGGTTGGATTACTTGCGCTGGCAATGTTCATTCAACTGGGTATCGTCGCGGCAATGGCGGTGGTGATCAGCCCGCTGGTACTGATGCTGGTCAGTGCGCGGAATTTCCCGATGTCGTTGGTGGTCGCACCGGTAAGATCCGCCATCGCCCCGCGCATAAGCCGTGAGCAACGCGCGACTTACCTGTCGCTGCAGGGTTTATCCGAACGACTGTTCTTTGCCTTGCTGTTGCTCGGCCTGGCCTCGGGAATAGAGCAGGGTGTGCCCGTAAACGAGCCCACCCTGTTGCGAATTTTAAGCTCGACCCTGTGGATCGGGATTGCGGCAGCGTTGCTGCTATTCCTGTTTTCAACGCGCGTCCGGCAGCTACTGAAAACCAGCGCACCGCGGAGTTAAAGTCAGCGGGTCTCAATAACGGACGCTCGGATTTCTAGTATGAGCGGCAGCAACCGACTTTCGAGACTCTCGATACTTCGCATCAGCAAGCAACAATTCAGGAAGAATTAGACCTGAGGGAAAAGAGCGTTTATTCTTCTTGTACTAGTACTGTGCAATGACCTTATACTTATAAAAATTCGACCATACAGACAAATGGTTTGCAGACATTGATAATTCGTCCCATGGAGAGATAAAAATGAGTGCCACGATTAGAGCCTGCCTCGTTCTGCTACTGTTCGGACTGCCATTTTCCGACAGCTGGGCAGGTGAATATGAAGATACTATCAAGGTCTTCTCCAACGCCGGGGAAAGCGGCAACTTCTTTGACAAAAGCTATGGCTATGCAGTCTTTCCAACGATAGGTAAAGGCGGCATTGGAATCGGTGGTGCACATGGCTCTGGTAAAGTTTACGAGAATGGCAAATATACCGGCGACACTTCGATGACTCAGGTAACAATTGGCTTCCAGCTTGGCGGCCAGGCTTATAGCCAGATTATTTTTTTTGAAGACAAGCGTGCTTTCAATGAATTCACAGGCGGAAACTTTGAGTTCGGCGCCCAGGCCAGCGCTGTCGCTATAACTGCAGGCGCTTCAGCCGGTGCTTCGACAACTGGCAGCTCGGCCGGTGCCAGTGGCGGTAAAAATGACGCCACGACTGTAGGCAGTTACAGAAAGGGGATGGCCGTGTTTACCGTCGCCAAGGGTGGCCTGATGTACGAAGCCTCGATCGGTGGTCAGAAGTATAATTACACACCGAAGAAATAAATAATAATTTAGCGAAGTTAAACCCCGGTTATCCTTGAATTCAAGATTGTCGCTTTCCTTTCGACACGCTGAAAATTGATCGCGTGTTCGGGAGACAGATGGCACCCGGCCAGAAGAGTAACCAGATCGTCAAGTCATTGGTTGACCAGGCTATACTGGATCCGGGATAAATTCCGCAATCAATTCTGTTTGCGATCAGTCAACGTCTGGAAGTTTATAAGCCTCCAGTTCGATTGATTCCAGGCGCATGGCTTGCATCACCAGTTTCCCCTGGTAACGCTGGTCACCGGTTGACGAAAACTCGAACTGGTAGGTTCTGCGAAACTCGATTCTACCGCCGCTACCGCGCAGCGGACGGATCGCCGTGATCACCATGCTCTGGTCGAGTAGCTGCAAACCCAGCTGCCGGCAGTGTGCTGCAGCAAGTTCCCGCGCCCGGCCTTTGAACAGGCCGCTCTGCCACCAGTAGACTGCAATCACCCCTGCCAGGATCAACAGCAACAGTTTAGCCAGGCTGAACATTTTTAGTGGCTTAGCTCGCTTCCAGGAAATGGTCTGGTGGACGGATCACTAGCGGACGAGTCGGTGCAGATTACAGCGGGCTTGAGTCAACAGCCTGAATAATCGATTTCATTTTATCGGCTGCGTTATCGCTGCCTTCGTCACGTTGCCACTCGATATACTGCGAGCAAAACGCGGCGACTTCGGCTTTGCCGGCCAGCGCGTTCAAGTCATCGGCGGTACGTACACCAAAGCCTACCGCCAGCGGTAAATCGGTGTATTTGCGGATTTCAGCGATATAGTTTTGAAACTTTTCCCCCCATTGCGTTTCGTGGCCGGTAACCCCCATGCGTGAAACCACGTAAATCATACCGCGCGACGCGCGGGTTATTTTCTCGACCCGCTCCGGCGCGGTATTGGGTGTCACCATCAGGATCGGCGACAGGCCAAGGGCGTCGAGGGTGGGTAACCAGGGTTCAATCTCTTCGACCGGCCAGTCGGGCACGATCATGCCCTGGATTCCGGCGGCCACGGCCTGTTCGAACAAGGCCTGCAAACCAAAACGATATAACGGGTTCAGGTAGCTCATCAGGACGAAAGTCACTTCAGGGTGACGTGTGCTGACCCTGCTCGCGAGGTCGAGTGTGGCCTGCACCGAGCCGCCATGTTTCAGGGCTTCGTAGCAGGCGTTGACCAGTGTGTGGCCATCGGCAACCGGGTCGCTGAATGGGACCTGCAACTCGATCAGCCTGACGCCAGCCTCGGCCAATCCGGCTATCGCCTTTTCATTTTCCTCGAGGCTGGGAAACCCGACCACCGCATGGGACATGATTTGTAAATCTTCGTGTTGTTTCGGAAACATGATTAATGTCCTCTCTTTTGCGCCAGTAACTCGGTCGAGCGCGTGGCTTCACGTTGCAGAAATTCAGTCCATTCACGTTGTGGAAACGCGCGTGCAATGTTGAAAATATCCTTGTCACCACGTCCACTGAGGTTGATGACGACGTTTTGTTCCGGACGCATCTGCCTGGCGCGCTTGAAACCGCCCGCGAGTCCATGCGCCGATTCCAGCGCGGGAATAATACCCTCGGTTTTCATCAGCAGGCTGAACGCCTCGGTGACTTCATCGTCGGTGGCCGATTCTGCAATCACGCGGCCCTGTTGTGATAAATGGGCCAGAATCGGTGAAACGCCGACATAATCGAGGCCAGCCGCGATGCTATGGGTATCACCAAGTTGGCCGTCATCGTTTTGCAGGAACAGGGTTTTATAGCCCTGGGCGATACCGGTTTCACCGGTATTGTGCGACAGGCGTACCGAGTGCTGGCCATCCTCGAGACTGATCCCGCCGGCTTCAACGCCGATCAGATCGACTTCAGGATTTTCCAGGAAAGCCGCGAATGCGCCCATCGCGTTTGATCCGCCACCAACGCAGGCGACGACTTCGTCGGGAAGACCTCCCATTTGCTGCATCGACTGTTGCTTGATCTCATCACTGATCACGCTTTGAAAATAGGAAACCAGTTCCGGGAAGGGCGCCGGTCCACAGGCGGTGCCGAGCACGTAATGGGTTGTTTCCACTGATGCGGCCCAGTCGCGCAGTGCTTCGTCGAGCGCTTCCTTCAGGGTTTGTGCGCCGGTAGTCACAGCAACCACGTTGGAACCGAGCTGACGCATCCAGAATACGTTCGAATACTGCCGCTCGATATCTTCGGCACCCATGTAGATTGTTGACTCGAGACCGAGTCGTGCCGCCATGATCGCGGTCGCAAGCCCATGTTGGCCAGCTCCGGTTTCGGCAATAACCCGCTGTTTGCCCATGCGCTGCACCAGCAGGCCCTGACCCAGCACATTATTGATCTTGTGCGCGCCCGAATGGTTCAGGTCTTCACGCTTGAGCCAGATCTGTGCGCCGCCAAGCTGTTTAGACAGGCGTCGTAACGGCGTCAACGGTGTCGGCCGACCACTGAATTCCTGGGTCAGGGTGACATACTCCTGCCAGAAAGCGGGATCCTCGCGCAAGCCGAAGAATAAATCCTCGAGCTCGGTCAGCGCGGGTAGCAGAATTTCGGGGACGAAACGCCCGCCGAACTCCCCAAAATAACCATTTTCACTGCGAATCATTGTGGCCTCCGGGCGCTCTGTTAAACAGAATGGATGACATAAACTAAACGGTTTAGTATAGTTTGCATAATTCTTTCCGATTATCAACCCTGCCATGGCACAAAGATCAAAAAAAGAATACATCGCTACGAGTGCATTACCACTTTTCCTGGAAAACGGGTTTAAAGGCACGTCGATTGATATGGTGGTCAAGTTGACCGGTGTGTCGAAACCGACGGTTTACAACCATTTTCCCGATAAAGCGGCATTAATGGAGGCAGTACTGGCGATCTGGATCGAAAACAACAAGCCGTTAATCATGCCGGTCAGGGATTTGAACGAACTCGATGAGCTGGTGCGCAGGCACTGGCTCACCGACGAGGCCATCAGGCTTTATGCACTGGTTATCGGAGAAGGTTGGCGATTTCCCCAGGCGAAGCGGCTATTCTGGGAGAAGTTTGATCGTTTGTGGCGCAAGGCGCTCAGCTACGTATCCGATCATTCGTCCGGCCTCGAGCAGGCGGCTATCGATCTGCGCCTGGATCACCAGCTGCTGAATCGATTGAAACTGCTGTAAATTGTTAACTAACGCCGATGCGACAGGGATGGAACTTTTCACGGCAGAAGCAACCGAATACCTGAAGCCAACACATTCAGGAAAACACATAGATGCTTAAATCACTACTCGGACTTCTGGTGCTGGTATTCATGCCGCTGGCTTTCGCGGGGGAAGCACCCGTATTTTCAACCGACGATGGTGCTATCCGTGGCTATGATCCGGTTGCCTATTTCACCCTGGGTGAACCGACCCGGGGCCGCGATCAGTTCACCGCCAGTTGGCAGGCAGCGACTTATAAATTTGCCAGTGCCGCTAACCTGGAACTATTTAAGACGGATCCCGCGGCTTACGCCCCTCAGTACGGCGGTTATTGCGCCTATGCCGTAGCGAAAGGTGCAACCGCGGGCACCGTTCCTGAAGCCTGGACCATAGTCGATGGCAAGCTATACCTCAATTACAGCCTGGCTGTACAACAGCGTTGGCGAAAAGATGTTCCAGGCTACATCGAGGCGGCTAATCGAAACTGGCCGGCCGTGCTCAACTAAACGGGAAGAGGCCGTAACTCAATCCTGCAGGTAATACTCGCCGAGAATGGCTTTCAGGCTGCCGTCGGCTTTCATCGATCTGATCGCCGGGTCGAC
This sequence comes from Gammaproteobacteria bacterium, assembly GCA_049666745.1. GTDB lineage: Bacteria > Pseudomonadota > Gammaproteobacteria. The sequence goes on along the minus strand of JBATHL010000169.1, from coordinate 949 downwards.
CTTTCTGAGAAATGCCTCTGATGCGGCGCCCGGATGACAGACTAGACGTTCGTCGACAGCGTATATCGGGTCGGCATCCTCATAGTTGAGCTTGTCTTTATAGGCAATCAAATCGCCTACCGAGCCGAGCATCGCGTCGACCTTGCCCGCCTCGAGTAATTTCAGTCCCTGTTCATGCGTATTCACAAAGCGAACCGTCAAAGACGATGCTGAATATCCGTATGCTGCCGGGTCCGCCGTGGGCAGCGCTGCAACACTACGACCTCGTATTTGCTCGAAGGAGGTAACCATGGCGGTGCCACGCAGCGTGGCAATTACAATCTTGAAGCGATTGAGGGATTCGCCGGTAGCGATGAGTTTGTACCCCAGCACATAGGCCGCAAGCTTCAGCGAAACCGGGTAGCAGGCATTTTTAAACTTGTCGAATATTACCGTGGCGCGGGATAGCGGATAATTCTTCAGTTCGGCTGACGCGCCGCTACGCCTGAGAATTTCGCGCATCAGTTGCTGGTAGCTGCCATTGCCATCTTTTTGATAGTAGCGGGGAATCTCGGGTATTATGATGATCCGCTCGGCAGCGTAGCAGGGTAGCGCTAACATTATCATTATTATTGCCAGTGTCGATTTCACCACGGAACCCTTTTGCAAAAATTTGAATGTAGCGAAGTAATGGAGCAAAAGATATCCTTTATTAATCCGGTCGAGCTTAATTCAGGGGCTGACTGCATGGTTTTTGAGTTATCGATGAAACCTGAAGTCTTGTTTTCCTGCGCAGCCATCGAATTCCCCCTATGAAACACGTCCCCGGTATACGCAGTAAACTCGACATGGATGACGAGCGAGTCACTATTCCCGTGCAAGAAATAGTCTCGCTGGTGAGTGATATATTCGAAAACATGGGTTGCAGTCCCGGGATTGCGCATGAGGTAGCCGAGCATCTGGCAGATGC
>JBATHL010000168.1:0-9243 GCA_049666745.1 Gammaproteobacteria bacterium | reverse complement strand
ACGAGTTGATGTTCTTCAGTTCGGCGCGGGTACCGAGTTTCTGATCGCCCTTGCGTCGTACCGAAACGTTGGCATCGCAACGAAACGAACCTTCCTGCATGTTGCCGTCGCAGATTTCCAGGTAGCGCACCAGCGAGTGAATTTTGCGCGCATAGGCAACCGCCTCTTTTGCTGAACGCATATCGGGCTCGGAGACTATTTCGAGCAATGGGGTACCGGCGCGATTCAGGTCGATCGCGGTTTGCTCCGGAAACTGATCATGGATCGATTTGCCGGCATCCTCTTCGAGATGCGCTCGCGTAATCCCGACCTCCTTGCTCACGCCTTCATCGGGGCTGATAAACATGTGCCCCTTGCCCACGATCGGCAGCTCGAACTGGGATATCTGGTAACCCTTGGGCAGATCCGGGTAAAAATAATTCTTACGCGCAAACACCGAATGATGATCGATCTCGGCATCGATCGCGACGCCGAAACGAATTGCCATATTCACGGCTTCATGATTGAGCACGGGTAACACCCCCGGCATGCCGAGATCGACGACACAGGCCTGGGTATTGGGTGCGGCACCGAAAGCGGTGGATGCACCGGAAAATATCTTGCTGACGGTGGCGAGCTGGGCATGAATTTCCAGACCGATAACGCTTTCCCAGTCGCTCATATTTTCAGCTCCGGGGTTTGCAGGTGCCAGTCGGTTACCTGTTGATAGCCATGTGCTGCGTTGAGTAAGCCGGCCTCATCGAAGTAGTTGCCGATTAACTGCATGCCGACTGGCAGTCCATCGACAAAGCCGACCGGTAAGGACATACCCGGTAGACCGGCGAGGTTCAGCGAAATGGTGTATATGTCCTGCAGATACATGCTCACCGGATCATCGGTTTTGGCGCCAATTTTGAACGCAACTCCGGGTGTGGTCGGACCTAGAATCAAGTCAACGCTGGCAAAGGCATTTTGAAAGTCTTCCTTGATCATGCGGCGCAACTGTTGTGCCTTCAGGTAATAAGCGTCGTAATATCCCGCCGAGAGCGCATAGGTACCGATTAGTATGCGGCGTTTAACCTCGGCACCGAAGCCTTCGCCGCGTGAGCGCTTGTACAGGTCTTCGAGATCGACCGGATCTGCGCAACGATAGCCAAAACGTACGCCGTCGAAACGGGACAGGTTGGATGAGCACTCCGCCATCGCCACCACGTAGTAGGTAGGGATCGACAGGCCCGTGTTTGGTAGCGAGATATCCTGTATCTCGGCGCCAAGCTTGCGTAACTCGCCAACCGCGGTCTCGATCACGGCCGCCAGTTTACTGTCGAGGCCTTCGGCAAAATATTCGACCGGTAATCCGATCTTCAAACCTTCTACGCCGCGGCCGATGCTGGCGGGGTAATCCGGTACTGTCTGCTCGGAGCAGGTTGAATCGCGCCGATCAAATCCGGCCATGGTGCGCAACAGCAGTGCGCAATCCTCGGCACTGCGTGCGAAGGGTCCACCCTGGTCTAGACTGGAGGCAAAGGCTATCATGCCGTAACGCGATACGCGTCCATAAGTTGGCTTGATACCGGTAACCCCGCAAAACGCTGCCGGTTGTCGAATCGATCCACCGGTATCGGTACCGGTGGCGCCCGGTGCTAGCCCGGCGGCTACCGCGGCAGCCGAACCACCCGACGAGCCTCCCGGAACATGCGCGGTATTCCACGGATTGGCGACGCAGCCATAGTAGGAGTTTTCGTTGGAAGAACCCATCGCGAATTCGTCCATGTTGGTTTTACCCAGCATCACTGCTCCATCAGTTTTGAAATGTTCGATGACGGTTGCGTCGTAGGGCGCGATAAAGTTGTCCAGAATACGGGAAGCGCAGGAAGTCTTGACGCCATCGGTGCAAAATAAATCCTTGTGAGCGAGTGGCACCCCGGTGAGTGCGTCTGCTTCGCCCCGGGCTAACCTGGCGTCCGCCTGGCACGCCTGTGCAAGCGCCAGTTCGTCAGTAACACTGATAAAACAATTGAGGGCGGGGTTGAACTGGGCGATACGGGCAAGGTAATCCTGGGTCACTTCGACGCTGGAAAACTTGCCTGCTGCCAGGCCCTGGCTGATTTCGGTGACACTCATCGCCATTATTCAATCACCTTTGGAACCCGGTAAAAGCCTGCGGCCACATCGGGCGCTATCTGTTGAAACTTGTCGCGCTCGTCGATTTCGGTGACTTCGTCATCACGTAAACGCTGAGTCGCGTCCAACGGATTTGCCAGTGGCACGACGCCACTGCTATCGACCTGGTTCATCTGATCCACCAGCGACAGGATGCTGGATAAATCGCTGGTGTACTGGTCGATGGCGTCGTCATCGATGTGTAATCGTGCAAGATGGGCGATACTACGAACGTCCTCGGATTTCAGGGTCATTTCAGGAAATTTCCAAAGCGCCAGAGAAAAGCCCGCAAACTTACCACAATTTCACCGCTTGTATAAGCAAAAGACTGATTTTTAAGGCGTTTCGCCTTGTGAAAATTGCATCTCGTTGCTATGGTACGTTCGTTCTGCGCTATACTGTTATACAGTTTGGGATATTTCGTGCTAGCGCACATCAAAAAACACACAACGGGTTAAAAGCACAGCATGTTTGGAGCTATTCGAGGCCTGCTATCCAACGATTTATCGATCGATCTGGGTACTGCCAATACGCTTATCTATTCCCGCGGTCAGGGAATCGTTCTCAATGAACCATCAGTGGTCGCGATCCGCCAGGATCGTGGTCCCGGTGGACCGAAATCGATCGAGGCCGTCGGCACCGATGCCAAGAAAATGCTTGGGCGAACACCGGAAAACATCACTGCCAAGCGGCCGATGAAAGACGGCGTCATTGCCGACTTCACCTATACCGAGAAAATGCTGCAGCATTTTATTCGCAAGGTACATGAAAACCAGTTTATGCGACCTAGCCCGCGAGTACTGATCTGTGTCCCCTGTGGCGCCACCCAGGTTGAGCGTCGCGCAATTCGTGAATCGGCGCTGGGTGCCGGTGCACGCAAGGTATACCTGATCGAAGAACCGATGGCAGCTGCCATCGGTGCCGGTATGCCGGTAGACGAGGCCCAGGGTTCAATGGTGCTCGATATCGGTGGCGGCACCTCGGAAGTTGCCGTCATGTCGCTCAACGGAATTGTTTACTCGGCCTCGGTTCGAATCGGTGGTGACCGTTTCGATGATGCCATCATTAATTATGTGCGCCGTAATTATGGCATCCTGATCGGTGAAGCAACCGCGGAAAGAATCAAGGTTGAGATCGCGGCTGCTTACCCGGGCAAGGATTTGCTCGAAATCGAGGTCAAGGGGCGCAATCTGTCCGAGGGTGTGCCGCGCAGTTTTACGCTCAACAGCAACGAAATTCTGGAAGCCCTGCAGGATCCGCTCTACGGAATTATTTCAGCGGTGAAAAATGCGCTCGAACAAACTCCGCCTGAACTTGGCTCCGATATAGCCGAACGCGGTATAGTACTCACCGGTGGCGGTGCGTTGTTGCGCGACCTGGATCGTTTAATCATGGAGGAAACCGGGTTGCCCGTGATTATCGCCGAAGATCCTCTGACCTGTGTTGCCCGGGGTGGCGGCCGGGTGCTCGAAATGATCGATCAACATGGCCTGGATTTTCTGGCGGTAGAGTAACACCTATTGGCCGCAGCCTAAATGAAGACGATAATCGAGGTTCGTGGCTCATCATTACAGGCCCTGTTTCTGATCGCCGTCAGTATTGCGATGATGGTCGTAGACCATCGTTTCCAGCATCTCGAAATTGTGCGCGCCAATGTCTCACTGGTACTTTCGCCGGTAAGATACCTGGTCAGTTTGCCGACTACCGGCAGTAGCTGGCTTGGCGACTGGTTTACTTCGCACACTGAGTTACTGAAGGAAAACGAGTCACTCAAAGCCGAAGGGCGGATATTAAACGCACGCCTGCAAAAATTCGAAATTCTGGCCGAAGAAAATGCCCGCCTGCGTAACCTGCTTGGCTCCTCACGCAAGATCGCAGACGACGTAATTGTCGCTGAACTGCTATCGGTAGATCAAAATCCATATAGCCAACTGATCGAAATTAATCGGGGCAGTAGCGATGGTGTCGAGATCGGCCATGCAGTGATCGATGATTTCGGCATCATGGGCCAGGTGATTCACGTCAATCCCCAATCGGCGACGATAATCCTGATATCCGACCCGGAACACGCGATTCCGGTGCAGTTTATTCGCAGCGGTACCCGCTCGGTTGCATTTGGCCGTGGTTCGACCCGACAGCTCGAATTGCGTTACCTGCCCGCTACCGCGGACATCAAGATTGACGACGAGCTGGTTACCTCGGGACTGGGTGGCCGCTTTCCACCCGATTATCCGGTAGCGACGGTAACCGCAATTACCGAGGACCGGGTGCTGGGATTTGTTTCGGTTTTTGCGCAACCCAAGGCACGTCTCGACTCCAGTCGCGAAGTACTAGTGATCAAGCCTAGACAATAATATGTCACAGCTTAAATACCTGGTTATCTATTTAAGCCTGCTAGTGGCACTGGTGTTGATGATTTTGCCGTTGCCGGACTGGGCGCAGATTTATCGGCCCAACTGGATGGCCCTGGTAATGATTTACTGGAGCATGGCCTTGCCCAAGCGTGTCGGCCTCTGGTTTGCTTTTTTCAGTGGAATCATTCTCGATACCTCATTGGGTACATTACTAGGCCAGCACACACTGGCACTGGTATTGATTATTGCCATCAACATGAATTTCTACCAGCGCATCCGCGTATTGGCGTTGGCGCAGCAAGCCATTTATGTGTTTGTGCTGTTGCTGATAAATCAGGTTGTGGTCGCCTGGGTAGAAGGCTTTCTGGGTCGATCCACGCCATTGCTGGCCTTTTTCGGCGCGCCTTTTATCGGTATGCTGATCTGGCCCTGGGTGTTTGTGATCTTACGTGACATCCGCCGTAAAGCTTTATTGAGATAGAATAATTTTGGCAGCTAAACCCGATTATGAATACATTGACAGTAACGAAATGTTGGCCCGGTTTTGTGCCGGACTGGCCGCTGCCAGCTATTGTGTTATCGACACCGAGTTTATCCGCGAGAGCACCTACTATCCCGAACTCGCCCTGATCCAGATAGCTAGCGGTGATCGACTTGCCTGTATCGATCCGCTTGCGATAAGTGAATTTTCCCCTCTCGCCGGGCTACTGGTTAAAGAAAGTCTGCTAAAGGTTTTTCACTCGTCATCGCAGGACCTCGAAATTCTTTACCAGAAGTTCGGCCAGGTGCCGACACCGGTGTTTGATACCCAGCTCGCTGCCGCGGTGCTTGGCTACAACCAGCAAATTTCCTATGCCGACCTGGTGCAGCAGATTACCGGGGTTGAGCTTGAGAAAAAACATACCCGTGCAAACTGGACGCGACGACCTTTGAGCCAGGACGAACTGGACTACGCAATGGACGATGTGCGCTACCTGATGACGGTTTACGAAACATTGAATGAAAAACTGGAGTCGACCCGGCGTTACAACTGGATGGAAAAGGATCTGATCGCCATGAGTGACCCCGTAAATTACCAGGTCGATATGGCCCAGTTATGGAAGCGCTTAAAGGGCGTACAAAGACTCAAGGGTGTAAAACTACAAATTGCGAGTGAGCTGGTTCAGTGGCGGGAAGAATTGGCGCAACGACAAGATCGACCGCGCCGCTGGATTGTCAAAGATGAAGTCATCGTTGAAATTGCGCGCCAGGCGCCAGATGACATCGCATCGTTGTCGCGGATTCGCGATTTGAGCGATAAGACCGTCCGTCGCCATGGTGACAAGTTACTACAAATTATCGCCCATGCCGCGCAGGTAGATGCGACCCAATGGCCACGTCATGACAAGTTGAAAAACCTTAGCAAGCAGCAACTCGCGCTAGGTGATTGCCTGATGGCATTATGCCGGGTGATCGCGGATCAGAATCAGGTTGCGTTGGCCACCTTGGCGACACGTAAGGATATAGACAATTTACTGTTGAACCAGAAAAGCAGCCGCCTGACCCAGGGTTGGCGCTTCACGATGGCGGGGGAACAGCTGCTGGAGTTTATCCACGGCCAGTCAAGCATCAGTGTCGATCAGGAAAAACTGGGGTTCGATCCCAGATAATTTCCCTGGTCACGCCCTGTGTTGGTTCAGCTTGCTGCAATAAGCTGGCGGTGACTTACTGAACCAGGATGCTCGAGAATAGAATATCGCTAACATCCGAGCTGCCCGACAAAGCCACCATCAGCGACTGCACCTGCGCGGTCGCCTGCTGGCGAATTTCTTCGCGTTTGGTGGGAGATTTGATATCGCCCGCTTTTTGCTCACTGAGTAACATGATCAGGCTATGTCTGATCGCAGGTACATGGAGTTTGATAGTTTCTTCTGCATCCGCATCACTGACTAAAACATCGGCGCTGATTTGCAGGAAGGTGAGTCGCTTGGTGCCACTCAGGTTGAGCACCATTGGGTCGCCCAGAGATACATAGGCCGACGTGGTTGGTGCCGCTTCTTCTTCGGCTGCCCGTGCCTGGGTGAAACCGAGCAGTAAAATGATTGTGCATAAAATTAATTTTTGCATGGTTATTCCTGACGTCTCTTGTAATATAGTTTGCGCGTTCATTTTTCCCTCTTTAGATACTTTAATCATGACTCCGGAACAGATTCAGCAGCTAATCGCTTCACATTTTCCCGATGCGGCCGTGGAAGTCAGCGGTGGCGAAGGCAAGTTTGTTGCCAGCGTCACCAGCGATGTTTTTGCAGGCCTGACAACGATAAAGCGCCATAAACTGGTGTATGCCTCGGTCAACAATGAAATTGCCTCTGGTGAGTTACACGCCCTGACCATCGTCGCTAAAACTCCTGCCGAACTCGGCTAATCAGCAATAAACTGGCAATTACGCCCCGAATTTTTGGCTTTGTATAAAGCCTTGTCGGCACGTTCGTAAATGGTTTCGACATTGTCCTCGCTGCGGGTTTCGGTAATCCCCGCAGACAGGGTCAGCTGCACCGGTTCGCCCTTGAAATGAAAACTGCTGGCGGCTATTCCCGCACGCATCTTTTCCACCATGATGCCAGCCCGGTCGGCCGCAGTACTGGTCAGTATCAGGACGAACTCTTCACCGCCGATACGAAACACATAGTCGGACTGGCGCACGTATTTCAGCATCATCTGCCCAATAATCTTCAGCGCCTTGTCGCCTGCGTTATGGCCATAGTTGTCGTTGATGCGTTTGAAGTGATCGATATCGAGAATGACGTAGCTGAAAGGGTTTTGGTAGCGAGTCCAGCGAGCCAGTTCCTGCACGATACGCTCGTCGTAAGCCATGCGGCTGTAAACCCCGGTTAGTGCATCGTAGAGCAGCTTTTCACGGTTTTCATGCAGCATCACCTGCAGTTCCTGGGTTTCCTGCTCCATTTGCGAGAGTTGCTCGGTAAGCTTGAGATTACGTTCGGCAGTTGCTTCGTGGCGTTCGTTGAAGCGATCCACAAACTGGTCGACACCACCGTTAATCTCATCGATATCTTTGGAAATTCCCGACTTTAATGCGTCCAGGTCGGTGGTTGACTGCACATTTTTCTGGATCAGGCTCATGCCTTCATTCACAAAGCTTTGCAAGGACCGCGTATCCTCCTGATTTGACTGTAAGTCTGTTTGATCCTCGGCAATGACCCGGGTAACCTCGCCGAGCTGCTCGGTTACGTTAACAATGAAGTTCTCAAGTTCCCGTTTTTCCCGGTCGAGCTTTTTCAACGAACCCGAAATCGAGCTAACGATATCGTTCAGGGTATCAGTCCACTGTTCGTCTTCGACTCCCTCATGCACGCGCGTCTGGATTTCCTGTGCAGTACCGCTCGCGCCCTCGACGATGGCCAGGCGCTCGAGTAATGTTGTCATTACGTGATCGATTGACGAGTCGACGGCTGCGGGGTTGATTTGAGCATTGATCATATTGGCCAGTTCTTTCAGTTCCTGCTCGCGGAATTCGGTGGTAGCGTTGAACTGTTGGCGAATTTTCTTACCCTGGGGTTCGCCCAGATCCAGTAGTTCGAGCAGTTGTAATACGATGCTGGCGGATTTATCACTGCTATTGAGGTTATCAAAGTTTTCATTGATGAGCAGGGACAGCTTCTGGATATACACACTGACCGAATCACGATCGTGGCCATTGGCGACCGAAATGAGCAGTTCCGAGCAGATATCTTTCAACTGGCCGCGTTGAACCGCGTTAAAATGAATGTTTTGCAATAATTCAAGCATCAGCATGATCGGGTCGGAACGACGCGGTTTTTTGCCCGCCTGCGGATCATCCAGCGAGGCGACGATGTCGCTAAGCTGGTCGAGCGCCTCGGCCAGCTTGGCGTCGCGTTTTTCCCGCGACAGCGTCTGAATTACACGCAAATGCGAGTCCAGCCGGGTATTCAGGCCACGCCCGGCAATGCTCAAACGACCAATGGTTTTACGCAGTAACGCCTCGATCTGCGTCCACTCGCGCTCGCGTACTGCGAGATCATCGAGAACGTCTTGATATTTGGACTTCCAGTCGGTATTTTCTGCCAACTTGTTTAACATCAACTCAGTTTCCTCGTCACTAACCTGCGGTTGCAGGTTGGCTCCAGTTTCTTGCCGGGTAACTGTGGCCTTAAAGTTATCGGCTAAGGGTCGGAATTTATAAGTAAAATAATGAAAAATTTGATCTTTATTTGTACCCTGCATCGATTGTCAGATCCCGGATCCTATGGATTTTCACTCGATTGCGGTGATGAACGGGTAGCGGGCTTCGTGGTAAGGCGTGATGGCGAGTGTTTTGCCTATCGTAATAGCTGCCCGCATACCGGGTCACCGCTAGACTGGGTTGAGCACCAATTTCTCGATATCGAGGGCGCATTGATCCAGTGCGCGGTGCATGACGCGCGTTTTTTGATCGACACGGGTGAATGTATTTCGGGTCCCTGTCCGGGGGAAAGCCTCGAATCCCTGCCTATCAGGATCGATGGCGGTAATATTTACCTGCTTGGCGTTGCGTAAAGATCGTACTCGTCGGCGGTGGTAATTTGGACCTCGCAGAATTCACCGAGGGGTAACTCTGCGTCTGTAGCGATGTGCACCAGTCCGTCAATTTCCGGTGCATCCGCGTAACAACGCCCGATATAACCATTTTCCGACCTGGTCTCGATCAGTGCCGTTACCTGTTGACCTATACGCTGTTGCAGTTTGGCGG
>JBATHL010000167.1:0-1748 GCA_049666745.1 Gammaproteobacteria bacterium | reverse complement strand
CTCTAGCTCCTGCTGGTGGGCTTTGACAAAATCCGCCATGCTGTTGAATTCCCACTCAATTGTGTATTCACCCTCGGGCGGCGTCGTTGCGCCGTAACCCTCGACGTTATGGCGGCGATTAATCCACACCTTGGTCATGCCCTTACTGGTGGCCGGCACCATGTCGTGGGTCAACGACTGGGCCACATGCAGAATTTCATGCGGCAGGACACCCAGATCGCGGCGCGCGTGTTCAAACATGTAATCGAAGTTGCGCAGGTTCGGTTTGTAGAAGCCCACATCCTGCGCGGTGTAAATCGCATCCCATTCAATTTCGAGCCTGGCATTACTGCCCATGTAACTGATGCGATCGCAATTCGTCAGGGTCGCCATGCGGTAATGCTGACGCAGGTACTGCAGACTCGCAGCTGAATCCTCGAACTCCGGCCAATGCTTGACCGAGCGCCCGAAGGTCGCCGCTTCCTCGTCGCTCAGCTTGATCTGCCATTTATGCGCAATCGATTTACTGACTTCGGCCAGCAGTGAACTGTAAACCTGCGCAGGGGTATCGGCTTGCTGCTGCATCTCGAACCCGGCGAACAACTCGAGTACTTCATCACGGTCCAGTCTCAGTGGTAGCTTGTCGAGCAACGGTCCGAGCGCGTTGTAAATCCCGCTCTCCCAGTCGATCAGGGTACCGTAGGTATCAAAAGTCAGCATTTTGAAATCAGAAAGTTTCATTTTAAGCCTCGTTTACGGAATGAGGCGATTCTGACCGACCTGACAATCAAGTCAAGTGCACATTCACAGGCAATGCGCTTTGTGTTAAATATTGATCTCTGAGTCATTTTCCGATCAATATATGAGCGATACTCTGCCCGAAATCCGGATCTTTCTTGAACAGGCCGGTCTGCCGTTTGAGGTCTGGCCATGTGACCCGGAGCTCGCCGACACGGCCGTGTTCTGTGAACACTATGGCGTGGCGCTGGAAAACTCCGCCAATGCGATCCTGGTCAGAGCAAAAACCGGGGCAGAGAAATTCGTCCTCTGCGTACTGCTCGCGACCGATCGTTTGAACACCAATCACACGGTGCGCAAGAAAATGGGGGCACGTAAAGTCTCGTTTGCCTCCGCCGATGAAACCCGCGAGATCACGGGGATGGAAATCGGCGGTGTAACTCCGCTGGCGCTTGCCGATGATCTGCCCATCTGGGTGGACGATGCCGTGATGCAATGCGAGTACATCGTACTGGGCGGGGGAAATCGTAGTTGCAAGCTCAAGGTAGATCCTCGCGTACTGATTCAGCAGCCCACGACTGAAATCGTGAGCGGACTCGCCAGGCATTTAGTAACCGGATCGAATTGATGCCTGCTTCATTGCACAGTCTCATTAACAAGTTAATCAAGGTAAAGCCGCACGAAATCCCTGCCGCAGTTTTATCGTTTCTGTTTGTTTTCACGCTGATGGCGGCCTACTACGTGTTAAGACCGGTGCGGGATGCCATGTCCAGTGACTGGAGCGACGCTGAATTGAGCTGGTTATGGACGCTGAATTTCTTCATCAGTGCGGGCGCCGTACTGTTATATGGACTGGTGGTATCCAGGGTCAGGCTGCGCAAACTGGTACCGGGAATCTATATTTTTTTCGCCGCCTCCTTCCTGCTGTTCTATCTCGCCACCCACTGGTTTGAAGATACCGCGCTTATCGACAAATCGTTTTATGTCTGGGTCAGTTTTTTCGCATTGTTTCATGTCTCGGTGTTCTGGAG
>JBATHL010000166.1:0-2238 GCA_049666745.1 Gammaproteobacteria bacterium | reverse complement strand
GCACCGCGTCGAGTTGATCCATTGCCACCATTTCATGTACATGCGGGTGCGGCTTGCCGTGCCGGCTGACACCGATAATATGTACCGGCATCTTGTCGAGTTGTGCCGCCGCCCCGCCACCGATACTACCGACCCCGACCAGGCCGACAGTCTTGCCCGCAATCGGCGTCGAAAACAGTGAATTCCAGGTCGCAATGCGCTGGTTACTCAATATTGCCGGCATTTTGTTATGCAGCATCAACACCGCCATCAATGCGAATTCACCGGCTTTATCCGCGTGAGCACCCTTGTTGTTGGTGATGGTGACGCCCGCAGGCACCCAGTCCATCGGGCACAGATGCTCGACGCCTGCACCGATGCAATGAATCCATTTTAAATTGGGCGCCACTTCAGCCAGGTTTTGCGTCGGCAGGTTCCAGGTCAGCAAAACCTCGGTATCGCGCATCGACTCGGCCCAGTGATCGGTGTCCCAGTCGACGAACACTTCGAGTTGCGCGGCCAGTTCAGGAAACCCGAGCGCTGCCTGCTGGTACTTTTCCTCCGAAATAGTAAACACCGGTTCACTCTCGGGCGTCGACGGAAAGGTGTCGGGTCCCGCATGATTATTCTTGATATGCAGTTTAATCGTCATGATTGAAATCCGGACTCGAGTGACTTGAGCGCATCGATCACGGACTGGTCACGCGCAACACCGGTCAACGCCTCGGCTTCGAACTGGATATGCATGACTTTCTCGCCAGCGGCGATGAGCCGGCTACTATCATCCGTCGCGTCCGCGGGGATATGCAACACGGTGTCGCCACCGTAGGTCGGGACCGGATTTTGCCAGATACCGGTAACGTGATCCGGTTTGTTGCCCGCCTCGAGATCACGACACAGTTTGCGTAACTTCTTACGGTATAAAATGATCGCCTTGTCGCTCGGCACCAGGTGTTCCATTTTCTGATCGGCAATGCGCCCCATTCCTTCAACCGCCTCGGCGTCACCGGGAAAGCGCTGTCGCTCGCTATAGCTGCGGTCCATACGTTCTCCCTGCTCGATCAACTCGGGTCCTTCGGGCGTATTGTACTCCTCGGGGTCGGCGCGTTCGCCAAAGATTGCCCAGGCAAACGCCGTGGTTGTCTCATCATCGACCGGCAGCACCCAGCGAGCAAAAGCAGTACGTCCATAGTAAATAGGTTTGGTTCCATCGGCGGAAAACGCAGCGCCGGCCTGAGTATAGTTGGGCAATACCAGCTCGTTAACCCGTACCCAGACATTGTCACCCACACGACGCACGTTAGCACCGAGAAAACTCATTTCACGCTCGTAAAACAATAGTTCGCCAATTTCACCCATGCCTTCCGAAAACTGTGCGCGGCTCATGCGCGAATGCAAAAAACTGGTATGGATCGGATCGAGAATCGCGTCCAGCACCTGCAACCAGTTGCATTTGTAGTCGGCTCGATATGGCACCAGCGTCTGACCTTCGATTTCGAGCGTATCGTAAACCGGAAACTCGGGCATGTCTTCGATCGGCCCCAAGTAGGCAAATATCAGTCCGCGGTATTCCTTTACCGGGTAGGCACCGAGCGAGGTCTTGTCCTTGACCAGGTCGGCAATCTTCTCCGGCTGGCCGGGTACCTCGAGAATGCTGCCATCGATATCGAACAACCAGCCGTGGTAGCAGCAACGGATTCCATTGTGTTCGCAAACGCCGAATTCCATCGACGCGCGACGGTGCGGGCATTGCTTGTGCACCAGACCGTAACGCCCCACTTTATCGCGAAACAAAACCAGTTCCTCGCCGAGGACCTTGACGAGGCCGGGTACATCCTCGACTTCGCTGGTCAACGCGACGGGTTGCCAGTAGCGTCGCAGATATTCCCCGCAGGCGGTGCCCTTCGACGTCCGCACCAGAATCTCATCACTTTCACCGCGCAGCGGCTGTGAATAACCCTTGTAGTTCAGGTTGTCACTCATTAATCGTCACCCTCTTCGCGTAGAACTAAAAACTTAACGCATGCACAGATACGGTGCAACCCGCGTCCTGGCCCGGCTTGCCCATGGCTCAGTAACCAAAGCGGTCCAGCAGACTGTGCCACCTGAGCAGCGCAGGTAAAAACCAGGGGCGACCCGAATACAGTGGGCGAGGAGCAAATGTGAGGTCATCCAGCGGGGTTGATCCTTCCGGGTCGCCGAGTATCTTTAGAGCCGCCTTGCGGCCGAACCAGGTCGCACGACCAACGCCCGAGCCAC
>JBATHL010000165.1:0-3519 GCA_049666745.1 Gammaproteobacteria bacterium | reverse complement strand
CCCGGTACTGCGAACCATTCTGACGGTCACCAACGGTACGCTCAGCCTGGCCACGACCGCTGGTCTGACTTCGGTGACTGGCGACGGCACTGGTACCGTTATCGTAATCGGTGCGGAAAGTGATATTAATACCGCGCTGGACGGGCTGACCTATGCACCGACTAACAACTACAGTGGCCCGGCGGATCTGACTGTCACCACCGATCTGCAGGCCGACCTGTTGGGTTTCTACGAGTTTGAGATCAACGGTGACATCGGCGATGACACCAGCCCGAACGGAACAAACGACGGTACCGTGGTCGGAGCGACGCAGATCATCGACGGCACCCGGGGCAACGTGCTCCACCTTGACGGTATTGACGACGTCATCACCATACCGGGCACCTTCGGTGACCCGCAGAACCTCACTCTCGCTGCGTGGGTGCAGCTTGATGCCGCGTCTGGCAGTAGCGAGGTCATCAGCCTTGGGAACAGGGTGATCCTGCGGCTGGACGAGACTTTCAGCGGCCTGGGTGTATTTGGTTCTTTCTACGACGGATCGAGCTATCTCACGACTTCCTCGGGCACGTTCATCGCCGGCGATGGCTGGCACCATGTCGCATACACGCTCGACGGCACAACGAACGAGCAGACCCTCTACATCGACGGGTTAGCGGTGGATACGACAAACCACGCCAACGCGGTGGTGTACGCAGGCGGCAGCTCCGCGCTGGGGCGCCACGCTTCCAGCGCTAGCTACTTCCTTGAGGGGGAAATGGATGATGCCCGCATCTACGACCGGGCACTTGGCGCCAGCGAAATTCAGGCGCTCGCGATCGACCAGTTCAGCGATACAGAAACAGTATCGATCACGGTTGATCCCGCGAACGATATGCCGACCACGACCCCGGTGGTGCTGGCGCCGATTGCCGAGGACAGTGGCGTACGCCTGATCACCCAGGCCCAGCTGCTGGTCAATGCCAACGATGACGACGGCGATCCCCTGACCGCGGCGTCGCTTGCCATCAGCGCCGGCAGCGGCACCCTGTTCGATAACGGCGATGGCACCTGGAACTACACCCCGGCGCTGAACGATGACAGCAGTGTCAGTTTCAGCTATACCATCAGCGATGGTATCGCGGCACCGATCGCCGCCAGTGCCAGCCTCGACATTACCCCGCTCAACGATGCCCCGACGGCGACCAACCTCTCCAGCACCTCGGCCTATAACGAGGGCGATGCCAGTGTCGCGATCACCGATATCGTGGTCAGCGATATCGATGCGGGTGAAACCATTACCGCAACGCTGACACTCGCCGATACGGCGACCGGCAGCCTGAGCGCCAATGACGGCGCGACCTACACCGCGGGCACGGGAGTCTGGACCATTACCGGTTCGGTGGCACAGGTCAACACGGCGCTCGCCAACCTGGTTTTTAACCCGACGGTCAATAACGAGGTCGATACCAGCATCGACGTCAACATCGATGACGGCGATGAGGATGGCAGCGGCGCGCTGACCGGCATCATCACGCTGGATGTAACCCCGGTCAACGATGCCCCGACCGCGACCAATCTTGCCAGCGGCTCGACCTATAACCAGGGCGATGCGAGCCTGCCTTTGAACGATATCGTGATCAGCGACGTGGATAGCGGTGAAACGGTAACCGCCACCCTGACACTGGCCAATGTGAGTACCGGCAGCCTGAGCGCCAATGATGGCGCCACCTACAATGCGACTACAGGTGTGTGGACGATTACAGGCTCGGTCGCCCAGGTCAATGTCGCGCTGGCTAATCTTGAGTTCAACCCGACGGCGAACAATACGCTGGATACAACTGTCGCAATCAGCATCGATGACGGCGACGAGGACAGCAGTGGGCCATTGCTTGGCGCCATGAGCATCACGGTTAATCCGCTGCCCGTGGTCGAACCGCCGGTGGATCCGCCGATCATTGAAAGTGAACCCGATGATCCGGTTGAAATACCGGAAACAGAACCACCTGTTGAAGCGCCTGTCGAGGAGGTAGTGGTTGAACTCCCCAAGGATAATCCCCTGCTGGTCGTGGGTAGTGGACCTGTCATTCCCGACGTGAGTGATGATCCGGCCCCGAGTTTGCTGGCGGATTCTGTTGTCGAATTTATAGATCCCGATGCTCGCGTCGATAACAGTGAAGTTCCCCGGGAAACCAGCGTAACAAAACCGGTTGGCGTGGAAACTTTGCTGATAAAGCTGAGAGAGCAGCTCGAGTTTTTCGATGATCCCATGCAGTTAATCGGTGCCGAATCGTTTATCACCAGGTTAAATGATATGCGTGAAGCACTGGTGTCAGAGACCGAAAATACGGAAAAGGTCATCGGTAGCAGCCTGACCGTCACGGCCGGTTTCTCGGTCGGTTACGTCGTCTGGCTGGCAAGAAGCGGGGTGCTGCTCAGCAGCGTGCTTTCTTCGTTACCGGCCTGGCGTTTCATCGACCCGCTGCCGGTGCTTGCCGGATTGCAGGGCGGCAAGGGAGACGACGACGAAGAGTCGCTCGAATCCATGGTCGAGGAAAAGCCGGTCGATGACGCCAGCCAGGACGCAGCAGGGGATGATAAAAGCGATGCGTAGAGCTCTTATCCCCGACCTCGAAGGTGACTGTCTTGCTTGAACGGATCTTCAAGGGACATACCGCGCGCGTCAGAATTGCGCTGGGCCTGTCGGGCATGCTGGTCACGCTGATGCTGCTGGCGTCTATCACCGGCCTGGTGCCTGACCGTCATGCGGCGATTCGGGATGGCCACGGGCTGCTGGCCGAAACCATCGCGGTAAACAGTTCCATTTTTATTACCACCAGTGATATTCGGCGCATGAACGCCAACCTGGAGGTCATTGTCGAACGCAACAACGAGATTCTGTCGGCGGCAGTAAGGCGCCTGGACGGTAGCACGGTAGCTGTCATCGGTGATCATCTCGCCTACTGGCAGCCACTCGAGCAGGGAAAGTCGACCGATTCGCAGGTGGTCGTACCCATATTCGAGGGTTCCAGCGAATGGGGCCAGGTAGAGCTCAGGTTCGAGCCGTTGTTACCGTCCACCTGGTATGGCGAGTTCATGCATCCCGTGTTTCTGCTGATCGGTTTTATTTCCTTCACCAGCTTCATCCTGTTTTATTTTTACCTCGGCAAGATGCTGAAACAACTCGATCCCTCGCAGGCGGTACCGGACCGGGTACGTTCGGCGCTCGATACCATGGCTGAAGGTTTGCTGGTTATCGATGCCAAACAGAACGTCGTACTGGCCAACCAGGCTTTCGTGACACTCGTGAATGAATCGGCAGATGCCCTGATTGGTCGGCAAATCGAAAGATTTCCCTGGCTTGACCGGGAAGACCAGCCGCTCGAAAGTGATCGCGCGCCCTGGTCGAAGACCCTGGCGGACGGGATAACGCGCACTGCCGATATGATTCGATTGAATATCGACGAAGGGTCGAGTCGAACTGTCATGACCAACTGCTCGCCGATTCTTTCCGGCAGCGGCAAGCCAGCCGGGGTGCTGATC
>JBATHL010000164.1:0-3252 GCA_049666745.1 Gammaproteobacteria bacterium | reverse complement strand
GGCCCAGAGCGACGCGGATACGACCATCGCCGCGATCGACGCGTATCGGGATATGCCAGTTGCCATGGCGGGCATTATAACCAGGCGGGGGAAGGGGGGAGGAGGGTTTATTTGTAGCCGGTTATATTTCGTATTCACGATCTCAGGCTCCGTCATCCCCGCACCCCTCTCCGTCACCCCCGCACCCCCTCCGTCATTCCCGATACGTCGAACCGCGCGAAAGCGGGAATCTTGCAACAGGAAGGGATTACAGGGTCAGCCGATCGATTTAGCTTGAGTCAATTGCTGGCGACGTTGTTTCATCCACACATCGCCTTGTGGCGTGCCGTCGTGATAGGTATCAAACCATTGGTCCCAGGGGGTCTCGAAGGTGCCGTAGTTGCAGTCGTAGAACCGATGGTGCAACTGATGGAAAAAATCGCCCAAACGGAACTTCATCTTTTTGCCCAATAGAAGATTCTCGTAACCGCAATGCGAGGTAATCGCGGTAATGGCCTGAAGTTGCATGATAAATAACGCGTGTAGCGGGTGCGACGGCAGCAACAGCAATACAAATACCGCGCTAAACCAGACCGCGTGTTCAACAGGGTGCATCGCCGCACCCGACCAGGGGCCCACATTGGTGTTCTTGTGATGCCAGTTGTGCGCCAGTTTGTACAGGGCCGGAATGTGAAACATGCGGTGTTGCCAGTAAAAATGAAACCCAGTCCAGAAAGGAATGATGAACAGCAGTAACACGAACCACGCCGGATTATCGCTAAACGTCATCATCGGCGCTACGCCGTTGGCGTAGGCCCACATCATCAGCGATTCATATAATGACCAGACACCGACGGCACTGACCAGTGTCCAGAACATGTTGTCCCAGACCTGGTTATTGAAGTAGAACAGTTTCGACTGGCGCGACAGGTCCCGCGGATCATATTTTTCGACATCGCGCTGTTTGTTGAAGGTATAGAAATAGAGATGCAGGCTACCCGCCACGAGCAGCATGGTGATGAAATTGCGCAGCCAGATCTGCGCTATCCAGTCGACGGAAAATTCAGCGCAGCGTTCGAGTGCGGGCGCGAAGTAAAACCACGAGAGCAGCGCAACCGCGAGCACGTAAACCCGCACCCCGAGTAGACTCCAGGAACTCACCAGGTAACGCAGCGATTTCCTGACCCGCGGAGGCCATTGGAAAAAGGGTGCCATCTGGTCGCTCAAATCGGGGCGATAGTGCCACCGCGTCTTCGGCAATTTTTCACCGGGTCCAGTCAACTTTTTACCCAACCTGATTCATGTGGCCAAGAACAGGCAATACTGTGCAAATCCTGCGGCCAACGCAAATCAAATTTATCGATTGGCTGAACTCGAATTAACGATTACAAACGCTAAAACACGAATTATGGTGACCGTTAACTTATCTCTCAAATAAGTTAACGGTCACCATAATTCCCCGTTGAATCTCCGAAGCGGCGCCCGGGTTTCCCCGGGCGCCATATAAAGCGAGGCTAGTTATGGCATTCGTCGGGTAGATAGACTTGCGGAATAATGCTGTAACAGTCCCACTGAATTGAGGCGCCACTGTCGATCGGTACCCAGGTCAGAAACTGGTTTCGAATCAACGGGTGAGTGGCATCTCCAAACAGGATTTCGATCACGCCAGCGCCAGTTACCTGGAGAAAGGTTACATACTGGTTTTGGTATTGATCCGGAAGTCCCAGCCCCGCCGCCTGGTTGCTGGTCGGCCACGTGCCGTTTAAGTTGTAGTAATCCTGAATCGATTGTTGGGCGTTGGACTGAACCAGCAGATCGAGGGCGGACTGGATCTGGCGGCGTATCGTGTAAACCGGTTCGTATGGTCGATCGGAAAATACGCAATCCAGTTCCGCCAGGTAGGTATCGTTGAATCCATCGCCGACACATTCGAACCAGACGACAGCGGATCCCGGATCCTGGGGTATCAGGAACAGTCGCGTTCCTGCGATTTCAGGCGCCGCGACGTCACGAAACAATATTTCGATCATGCCGTTGAAGACGCTGGCGGATTCGACGTAGGGATTGCTCCAGGCCTGCGGGATTTCCGCGCCGGCGGTCGCGTTATCGGCGGCAAAAATTCCGCTGCGCCGATAGTGGTCGCTTATCAGCCAACGGAGCCCGGATGTCAAATCGAGCGCGGTATGCATTTGCGCCGCGGCCGGGGAAACATCTTGCGGTGCGGTTCCTGGCGCTCCCGGGGGGCCGGGAGGACCCTGCGGCCCCGGGACCGGGTCGGTCAATTCGAGTGCCGTGATGCGATCGTTTTGTTGCTCCTGTTCAGTCTGCAGGGATTCGATGTTCGTGCCTTGATTGGCTTGTCCGGCCTGCAGGGATTCGATACTCGTCTCCTGATCTAGTTGATTTTCCTTCAGTGCCTTGATTTGCTTGTTCTGTAGGGCCTGTTCACTCCTGATTTCGGCAATGTCCTGGGTGTTCTGCTCAACCTGGGGATTTGCCGCGAATACAGAGATCGGTGTGATCATCACGAGCCAGATAATTCGTTTCATGGTTATATCTCCTTGCTTTTCTATGGTTGCGGCCATGGCGAAACTTCCTGTCATGGTATTCACTTCGGTGGAAACCGATTCGCCTTCAGTCTAGGTTCGATTGGCTGAATCGAAGCTGAATTCAGGGGCGTGATGAAATGGCGCCGTCGCTGAGCTCGATGGGTATGCCGAGATAATCGGTATGCCCGTGGCCGATCAATTCGACATAGGCCGCGTGCGGGTTTTCCGGTAAGTCGCCGAGTGGCTGGTGCAGGGTGTTATGTTCTTCGAGGATGACCTGTAGCGGGCTGCCGATGTAGCGATCCGTGCTGCGGACGCCGTGCCGGGCGGTTGCGGTGTGGGTTGCATTGTCCGAGCTGGACCAGAAGTCCGAGTAGGCGAGCACCTGCGGATTGAGCGTGCGCACCATGATCCGCAGGCCGTCGATCGGTGCCCCGGACTCGACCAGCCGAGTCGCCA
Organism: Gammaproteobacteria bacterium; assembly: GCA_049666745.1. Lineage (GTDB taxonomy): Bacteria > Pseudomonadota > Gammaproteobacteria. Next base: position 265 of record JBATHL010000164.1, on the reverse strand, counting down.
GCTCATGCGTAAAGCGATTGTTATCGCTGATCATACGACCCCTGGTGAACAACCAGTCCATGGCCGGTTGCAGCGACCAGTCTGATGTTGAAGCGGGCGGAGGGTTAGTCATACTGTTTCACGCAGCCGGAATGGCGCCTGGTTGCGACCCCTGGTTGGTCAGCATAATTTGATGCAGCTGTTATTTAACTATCCTTCGGGATCAGTTCCGCGAACCGCTCCGGCCTGCAGTTTTCATTGGCGTGCCGGACGGCCTGGTTGAAGT
>JBATHL010000163.1:0-4052 GCA_049666745.1 Gammaproteobacteria bacterium | reverse complement strand
CCCGGTTCGGAGGCCGCCGGTGGCACCCGGTATTGCACCGCGAAGTTGTCCTCACCGTAGCGGTAGCCGGCGTTGAGCGCGAGCCGGTTGGCTGCGCCGACCTGCGGCACACGGGCGAACTTCCGGTCGAGCCACTTCTGGCTGGGCACGATCGGGCGGTCGTAGAGCCAGTAGAGCAGTCCGAGCACGAAGAAATTCTTGCAGCGGCGCTTGTGCCGTGTGTCAAGATCGATCTCCTCGAGGGCGGCCATGGTCAGCGAAGTAACGGGCACGGTGTGGAGTTGGTAGCGGGCTGCAAGATCCGGGTCGTCCAACGGATTGTCCCCGTAGCCGGCCTTGCGCAGGCCGCTTTTGTTGAACGCGTCACTGTTGACTATCAGTGCTCCACCGGGCGCCAGGCGCGGCAGGTAGACCTCCAGTGCGGCGGGATTCATGGCCACCAATGCGTCCGGCCGATCACCCGGAGTCTGAATCTCGTGGCTCGACAGATTGACCTGGAAGGCTGAAACGCCGGCAATGGAGCCCGCCGGTGCACGAATCTCGGAAGGGTAGTCCGGGAGCGTATGGACCTTGTTGCCCATTATCGCCGAGGCGGTGGTGAATTGCGTGCCGATCAATTGCATGCCATCGCCGGAGTCCCCGGAACACAGCACGGTCACGCTTTCCAGGCTCCGTCGCTCCATGGTGGTTGTGCCCATCGGTCAGCCGCCTTCCCGTTCGAGTGCAATCCGTTCGGGGTCGGGTGGCAGGTTGAGTACCTGCGCCGGGAAGTGCTCCGCCAGGTACTTGAGGATGTCCTTGTGCCGTACGCAGCCGACGACGCGGTTTTCTTTGTCCACGACCGGGACGCTGCGGAACCCGCCACGTTGCATCAGTCGTACCGCTTTGCGGATCGGGTCGGTCGGGGAGACGCTTTCGGGGTTGGACGTCATGCACTCGGCTACCGTTTGGTCAACGGAGTGCGCGGCCCCCAGGACACGGACCACGAGGTCGCGTTCGGTAAATATCCCGGTCAAGCGGTCATCGCGTGTAAGCAGTGCGCAGCCGGAGTTCGAGTCACTCAACTGTTGGATTACCTCGCGCAGCGGGCAAGCTTCGTCGAGCACGACCGGTGAATCCATTTCCAGCGCCATGACCTCGACAATTTTGATTCTTTCTTCGATCTGCATGACGGTTTACCTCCTCTAACGGAAACTATCCCGGACATTCGGCTTTGAGGGGGCGACATGATTTCAACCCGTTCATCACTTTCAACCTGCTCATCACTTCAAGACGCATGAATTCAGATTGATGATAGACGGGCGTGCAGTCCGGGTACTATCCGAATTGCGTCATGGAGGGTTTCATGTAAAGCCCTTTCGAGCTCATTCCCGATACTATCTGTCGGGGATTTTGATCCGGAAAAAGATGCTGTAAAGTGCCGGAACATAGTTGAGCGTAAATAAACTGCCGATGCCTAAACCGAAGAACATGACGGACGCCATACCGTAAAAAAGCGGATCCTTGTTGATGATCAGCGGCAGGAATCCAAGCATGGTGGTTGAAACCGACAACAGGATCGGCCGGAAACGGCTGACGGCCGAATTGACCACCGCATCATAGGGCGTCTGACCCTCGCGCCGGTTCGTCTCAATTTTGTCGATCATCACTATACCGTTATTCACAATGGATCCGGCCAGCGCCAACAGCCCGAGAATGACCATAAAACCGAAATCGGCCCGCATCACCATCAGGCCGACCACAGTGCCGACAAGGACCAGCGGCATGGTCAGGATGATGATGCCGGCCCGCCGGATGGAGTTGAACTGCCAGACCAGCAAGAACACGATGCCACCGAAACACGGCAGCAGCCATTGGGCCAGGTTTTTCTGGGCCTTCGCTGAGTCTTCAAGTTCGCCGCCAACTCGCCAGTAGTGGTGTTCCGGAAATTCCATCCCGTCTAAAGTCGGCTTGACACCCGCGAAGAGTTCGGAAGCCTTCAGCACCTGGTTCTTGGCGCTGACGGTGATGGTGCGCTCCTGGTTGTATCGCACGATCCGGTCCAACTCACCGACCATATACACATCGGCAACCTGGTTGAGCGGGACGCTGTCGCCGGATGAGGTGCGGATGCCGATGGTACGCAGGCTTTCGGGTGAATACCGTTCGGCTTCGTTGCCGCGCCCGACGATGGGGATCTGAACATTACCCAGGTCGTAATCGGTGGCCGTCGTACCGTCGACAAAGAACTCCAGCGCATCGGCCACACCCTTTGATGTCACCCCGGCGCGGCGGGCACGGGCCTGATCGACATCCGCCTTGCCCACTATCACACGGTTATTCCAATCCTGCTTGATATCGATGGTTCCAGGTATCCCGGCCAGCGTGGCCATCAACTGCTCGGCCTGCTCATTCAGCACCTCTATGTCGGGACCGCTGAGCCGAACCTCCAGCAGCCCGGTTTCGGTACCGCCAAGCCACATGGACTTCACCCGGCCGCGCGCATTGGGGAAATGATCCAGGATATATTGGCGCGTGCGATCAACAAGCTCTGGCACTTCTTTTCCGGTCTCAGTGTTAACGATTAGAAATCCCGCGAACGGATCCGGGTCTACCGGCGAAAGTGAGAGGAAAAAACGCGGTCCACCGTTTCCAACATAGCCGATGGTTCCGGTGATTTCAGGGTTTTGCTCTTTATCCAGCAGCCATTCGCTCAGCTCTCTCACGGTCCGGTCGGTTTCCTCGATACGGGTTCCGGCCGGAAGATCGAGATAGATCAGGTACTGGTTGCGGTCGCCGCCCGGGAAAAAAGCCTGCGGGATAAACGTCAGTGCGTAAACTGCGACCGCAAATATGGCACCTGTCACGGCAAGCGTTGGAAATCGATAGCGCAGGGACAATTCGAGGATTTTGCGGTAGAGCTGATAGAATTTCCCCTGGTAGGGATCCTCTACCTGTTGTTTATCACCGTTTTCAACCGAGGGGTGTTCCAGGAACCAGTAGCACATGCTGGTGGAGGAAAACATGGAAAAGAACCACGACCCCATGAGCAAGATGATCATTACCGAGCCCAGCGAGGAGGTGTAGTCACCCGCTTGACCAATTTGAAGCAAAATCGGCCCGAATGCGAAAACTGTTGTCAGCGTACTGGTGAGCAAGGGGACTGTAAGCGAGTTGCCAGACTTTAATACTGCCTCCTTGCGGTCCATTCCTGTAGCCAGGTTGACCTTGATGTCATCGGATACCACAATGGCATTGTCCACAAACATCCCCAGGGCAATGATCATGGTGGCCAGCGACATGCGCTCAATGTTGATACCCAGGACAGACATTACCAAAATTCCGAACAGCATCACCAGGGGGATAAAAGATCCCACAATCAAGCCGGTTCGAAACCCCAGTAGCAGCATGACCACGAACAGCACGATAAGCACACTTTCGATCACATTGATCACCATGCCATTGACGGATTTTTTGATGAGCGTGGGCTGGTAGGTAGCAAACTCGAGCTCGTAGCCCCACGGTAGAGACTGTTCGATCTCCCCAACCTTTTGTTGCAACCGCTCACCGAATTCGACCGCATCGACCCCACCGAGGAGAAAGACGCTCAACACGATAGCCTGGTGGCCGTTGTAATAGGCCGGGTTGTCGATCGGCTCGACGTAGCCTCTTCTGACGGTGGCGATGTCGCGCAACGGGATGGTGGCCCGGGTACCGGAAATCGGGATCAGGACCTCTTCGATTTCCTCCATGGACTGGAACCGGCCCTGGGTTTCGAGTATGACGTTCACACCTTCCAGGTTCAGACTGCCGCCGGGCAGCAGGACGTTCTGCTCCCGTAGTGTCCGGCCGATATCGGCGAGATCGATGCCCAGCTGCGTAATCCTGGCGTTGCTCATCTCCAGGTAGATACGCTCATCCTGAACACCGGTCAGATCGACCTTCATGATCCCGTCCAGCAGGTTGAGGCGCTCCCTGATTTGACGGGCGGTTTCATGCATCTGCGCCATGGAAAATCCATCACTCCAGAGCGCAATGGTGGCCACCGAGGTATCGCCGAACGTATCGTTGAC
>JBATHL010000162.1:0-15309 GCA_049666745.1 Gammaproteobacteria bacterium | reverse complement strand
AGAAACGTGATTAACAGGATTCTGGTTGCAACCGATGCATCGGAGGCTTCGAACCGCGCATTGGAAATGGCGACTCAATTTGCCGTACTGCACAACGCTGAAATGCTCATCATTCACGTTATTCGCGATATGCAAATACCCTTTGAAATCGATGAAATTCCGGAACTGGAATTCCACCAGATTGAATCCTTTAACGATGCGCGCGAGGAAATTATGCGCAAGATCGCTGAATCTATCGTAAGAACCGCGAAGGAAAAAGCAGAAAAGGCCGGCGCTAAGAAAGTTGATACCGCGATCGGAACCGGTGATCCTGCAACCAGCATCCTCGGTTTTGCCAAACGATCGAAAATGGACATGATCGCGATGGGAACCCGGGGCTTAAGCAAGTTGAAGGGCACGATTTTAGGCAGTGTCTCGCGCAAAGTTGCCGACAATGCCGAGACCAGTTGCCTGATCGTCAGATAATCAAACGCGTAAGGGTAAGTGGACTTATTCAGCGATCAAAGAGTTTCTAGCTCGCCCCACCGAATTCGTACCGGGAACCAGATAGCCATTGCGCTGATACGGTTCAACTTCTGCAGGCGTCAGGCGGTGACTCATTACCAGGTGACAAGCTCGTTCGGCAGGTGATCAATGCGGTTCAGGTAAACAACATTATGTGCGCCGTTGACAAAATCGATGCGTGATATCGAGGTGTTGTGAAAAGTCCAGTTGGCCACCCAGTGATTGTCATAATTGGGTTGATGACGAACCACGCCCATCAATTCATTGACAAACTGATCGATGAAGTCACCGTGCGCAATCATCGCAATGCAATCGTCGTTGTCGCTTAAACGCTGTCTGACATCAGCGACGACTTTTTGCATGCGCTGAAGAAAGGCTGCCTCGTCCTCGACCGGCCGATTCCACCAACCACCATCATTAAGCTCACCCGGCAACCTCAGATTGGTGAATCGCTGTTCGAAATACTCCCGACCTGGACCGGGCAGGCCCTGCTGGTAGCCGTTATCGTCGACATCGTAAATACCGTGCTTTTCAAATATATCCGGCAGGGCTTCGAGTTCCAGGTCACAGGCTTTTGCGATGTACTCGCCGGTCAGGATCGAGCGCGTCATCAGACTGCAATAGACATGCGTCAATCCGAACCGGCTCTGCTCCGTGGCTACAAACGGGTGTTGGCGCGGTTCGGCCTGTGGATGGGCCAGGTGTCGTCCCAGCGTCCGGGCCTGGCTGTGACCGAGCTCCGTTATTTCAGGATCCGGCAGGCGATCGGGATGGTCGTCGCTGCCATCCCAGATGACATTGTTTTCCGACTGGGCGTGTCGAATCAGGTAAAGCCTTGCCATCATGCCTGGCGTTCTATGCCGAGGCGCTCGGCGGCCTGTTGCGGTGTCGCAGGTTCACGATCGAGCTCACGAATAACACGCACCGCTTTTTCTACCAATTGCAGATTACTGGCGAATTCACCCTTGCCGATATAAAGATTATCTTCCAGACCGACCCGACAGTTGCCGCCCTGGCTCGCGGCCTGCGCCACAATAGAAAATTCCATGCGCGAAATACCGAACGCGCTCCAGTTCGAGTTTTGTGGTAACAGGTTCTTCATCACGCTCAGAATTTCAGCGGTGGCCGGAGACGCATGCGGGATGCCGAGGCACAGTTGGAACATGGGATCTCCATCGATGAGCCCTTCTTCGATCAGTTTGTGGGCAAACATGATGTGTCCGGGCTCGAACACTTCCAGTTCCGGTTTGACTCCGAGTTCCTGGATGCGCTTCGCCATGATGCGCAAATGCGCGGGGGTATTGACAAAAATTGTTTCACCAAAATTAAAGGTACCCACATCGAGGGTGCAGATATCCGGGCGCAGCTCTTCCACATGATGCAGGCGCTCTAACGGCTGCACCAGGGTGGTTCCGGGACCGCCGACGGCGGCGTCATCCTCGCCCGGCGCAAAGCGCGCACCTTCGCTGGTGGTGAGATTGATTAATACGTCGCTACCGGAGTCACGTATCCGTTCAACTACCTCGCGGAACAGCGCGGGGTCGCCGGAGCGCATTCCGGTTTCGGGATCGCGCACGTGGATGTGAGCGATGGCCGCACCCGCCCTGGCAACCTCGATACAGTCGTTGGCAATATGTTCGGGGGTAATCGGATAGTTCGGATGCTTGCCCTGGTTATTGTGTCCGCCGCTAACGGCGCAGGTCAAAATAACTTCATTCGACATGAAATATTACTCCCCCTTGAAGTCCGGCGACCGTTTTTCATTAAAGGCTTTGACCCCTTCGCGTCGATCGCTGGTTGGTACCGTACGGTTATAGGCTTCGATTTCAAAAATCAGTCCGTCGGCGAGTGACATTTGCAGCCCACGATGGATAGCATGCTTAGCCTGGCGCACCGCAATCGGTGCATTGGCGGAAATACTCAAGGCGGCTTGCAGGGTTTCATCGAGCAGTTGTTCAGGCGCAAAAACTTCGTTCACGAACCCCCAGGCCTTCGCTTCAACGGCATTGAAACGACGCGCAGACATAATTAATTCCTTGGCGCGACGTTCACCCAGTGCACGCGCAAGCGTTTGCGTACCGCCCGCGCCGGGAATGATACCGAGGCTGGTTTCAGTCATCGCAAATCTGGCGTTTTCTGACGCATATACAAAGTCAACCGCCGCCGCGAGTTCGCAGCCGCCACCGTAGGCTGCGCCGTTGACTGCCGCTATGAGCGGTAATGGGCAATCGATGACGGCGCGGATCATGCGCTCATAAACAAGATGCTGCGCGGTCCAGGCCGCGTTGCTCATACCGTCGCGTTCCTTTAAATCGCCACCGGCACAGAACGCGCGCTCACCGGCACCGGTCAGAACGATGCAACGATGATCACCCGGTTCCAGCGCCAGCTGCTCGAAGCAATGCATCAGGTCGGTCGCCATTTGTGTATTAAACGCATTCGCCACTTCGGGTCGATTCAGGGTGATTTGCAGAACATGCGGCAGCGGATTCGACAGTGCGAGCGTGGCATATGTTTGATCGGTCATACGCGGTGGTAATTTGGCTTCAGCTTGGGCACTATATAGTACTTGATAAAAACTTTGAGGGGGACCAAAACATGAATCCAGATCAAGACGACAAAACCACCACCAAACATATGGTTATCACCTTCGTGCTGTTCGTTGTGCTCGGGATAATCTTGATTATCGGCGCCAATATAATTGGCTAGATACCGGGCAGTCGGATTTTAACACGTATACAACCGCAGGCCGTTCCCGAATCGGACGCGCCCTTCAGCCAGGTGGTATTGGATGACCAGTATGCCTTTCTTGCCGGGCTGGTCGCGGCGGACTTCCCCGCCGGTATCGATGTACTGGGGGACGTGGCAGCAGAAACCCGCGCGGTGCTGGCGACGATTGGCAATATCCTCGAAGAGTTACAATTGCACAGGGAAAATATGGTCAAGGTCGAGGTCCATCTTGCCGATCTCAATGATTTTGACGCAATGGACGCGGCCTACCGGGAGTTCTTTGCGGGTGGTGCCTACCCGGCGCGCACCACGACCGAATCGAAGCGCCTGTTCGGCGATAGCAAAGTAGAAATTACCTGCCAGGTCAGGCGCTGACCCCGCGGCCAGCCACGCTATGCGGAACTCCCCTTGCAGACCCGCGCCAGGTAATTGCCAAATTGCCACAGGTTACGTTCTAGCGGATGATAAGTCCCGGCAGGTAGCGCGGCTGACGAACTCCCCCGATGCAGGGCTTCGACCAGTTCACGATCCTCTTCGTTGGCCACTTCGAGATACTGCCTGAACCTGGCTAGCCACGCGTCATAGTCTTCAGGCAAGACGTCTTCCAGCACCTCCGGCGGCACTGCCAGACCCCAGCTCGCCTGCATTTTATCAACCCCCAGCGGCTGCACCGTTATATACCAGAGATAATCCGGCATCAGGGTGACCAGGTGGTTGGGAAAGACGCAGAAATCAACCATCGTGCGCCGCCACTCCCCGTCAAGCCGTTGATTGCGTGGATGTGCCGCACCGAGTCCGCTATCTGCCTGCTGGGCAGCATAGTGGTAACAGTAGTAATCGCTATCCTCGCCACAGACGTAGTCTTCGAGTGCCTTGTTATGCCGGGCGAAGGTTTTACCATGTGCGATGGGGACATGGTAACTCTCGGTAAAATTCTCGATCAGGTTTTTCCAGTTAGCCTGCCACACCATGCTTTCGCGCAAAACGGTCTGGTAGCAGGCCATGTCGTAGCGGCCCACCACCTGCTCCCGCAACGGCGCAAGCACTTCGCCGGGCTGCGTCGCCGGGTGCTCAGCGATGGTGACATACAGGAAACCTTCCCAGACACTCGCCTGCAACGGGCGCAGGGCATGCTGCGCCGTATCAAAACCGGTTTTCATCTCCATGTATGGCGCACGCACCAGCTCACCCGAGATTGCGTATGTCCAGGCATGGTAACGACAGGTAAAGCGTTTTGCCGACCCCTTGCCATCCGGTACCAGGCACGCAAAACGATGCGCGCAGGCATTCACAAAAGCCTTGATCTGATTGTCCGACTGACGCACCACGAGCACCGCTACACCGGCAATTTCATGAGTCAGAAAATCACCCGGGGCGCCTATTTCATCTTCCCGGCCGACGCAAATCCATTCCTGCTCGAACACGGCTCGACGCTCGCAGTCGAGAAACTCAAGTGAATGATTGACCGCAGCTGGTAGCGGATGCGCCTCGGTGAATGCTGTTGCCGCGGTGGACTGCAATGCTTGCAAGACGGCAGCCAGCGGTGTATTGGTATGCGGGTTTCGTTGCATTGCGCAAGCATAATATAGGCATCGGCAAATATTAACTGCTTTATACTTGATAGACTTGTAACCGGGGAATGACCAATGACCGAACTGTGGCGCCTGAGCGCATCTGAAATAGCCAGCCGCGTCGCCAAACGCGACATTTCTGCGACCGAGGTAACCGAACATAGCCTGCAGCGACTGCAGCAGGTCAATCCGCAGATTAACGCCGTGGTGCAGCAGATGCCCGATGCCGCATTAGCCTGTGCGCGTGAAGTCGACGACCTGATCGAGGCCGGTGAACCGGCCGGCCTGCTGGCCGGGGTTCCGGTTACCATCAAGGTCAACATCGATCAGCAGGGTTTCGCCAACACCAACGGTATCCGCATCCAGCAGGAACATATGCCGCAACAGGACAGCCCGGTCGTTACCAACCTGCGCAAGGCCGGCGCAATCATTGTCGGTCGCACCAATACACCGGCCTTTTCAATGCGCTGGTTTACGCGCAATTCATTGCACGGGCATACCCTGAATCCACGTAACTCGAAGCTTACCCCGGGTGGATCTTCGGGCGGCGCAGCGGCCTCGGTGGCAGCAGGAATTTGCGCAATCGGACACGGTACCGATATCGCGGGTTCAATTCGCTACCCCGCCTATGCCTGCGGGTTACACGGTATACGACCCAGCTTCGGCCGCATCCCGGCGGTTAACCTGTCGCTACCCGATCGCCATATCGGCGCGCAACTGACCGCCGTATCTGGCCCGATTGCGCGCAGTATCGAAGATCTCAGGCTGGGCCTCGCAGCCATGTCTGCGGCTAGCGAGCTCGACCCCTGGTGGGTACCGGCGCCGCTCGAGCAGGCGCTGCCGCCTAAACGAGTCGCCATGTGTATTTCGCCCGACGGCCTGCAGGTTACCGACGAAGTCGAGACCGCGTTGCGCGGCGCAGCGCAGCAACTGGAAGATGCCGGCTGGAGCGTTACCGAAGTCGATTGCCCACCGATGCGCGAACCAATGCAGTTACAGCTGCTGCTATGGATGTCGGAATACCATTACAACGGTGGTGCCGCGGTCAGTCGAGAAGACGACCCGGACGCTAATTTTGTTTATGCGCAACTCTGCGAAAACTGCCCGACACCGACTCTGGAGAGCCTGATGGAAGCATTGCAGCAACGCCTGCGGCTGGCACGCATCTGGCAGCAATTCCTCACCGAGTATCCACTCCTGCTTTGCCCGGTTTCAGCCGAGCCACCCTTCCCGGATATGCTCGATGTTGAATCAGCGGAATCGTTTCGTCGTGTGCTGGAGGCGCAGATGACGCAAATCGCGCTGCCCTTGATGGGCATGCCTGCCATTTCAGTCGCCACCGGCAGCGATGCGGCGGCGCCCATGGGGGTGCAGTTGGTCGCAGCACGATTTCGTGAGGATGTCCTGTTTGCCGCCGCAAGCGATATCGAGGCGCGCAATCCGCCGTGTGGAATATCAGATCCTGATTGAACAGAGCCGTATACGGGTGCAGAATACCTGTCTTTAATCTGTCGGAGTTAAACCATGGCCACTGGCTGGGCGCGCGATGGCGCGGTGCAGGAGCAGATCGACGCCAGCGTCGAAGACGCGGTCGAACTGGCGCGCAGTCGTTTACCCACTGGTGAGAGCCTTACTCACTGTGAAGAATGCGGTGCCGATATCCCCGAGGCCCGGCGCAAGGCGATCGCCGGCGTACGCCTCTGTGTCGCCTGCCAGCAGGAGATAGATCAATTGCAGGGCCAGAGCGGATTCAACCGCCGCGGCAGCAAGGACAGCCAGTTACGCTAACTTCTACCCGTTGAGAGATACGCCATGTCATCCAGTCTCGGCTATACCGAAATCATCAACCATGCGCACTACCCGATCGACGAACCGGATAATCCCGCGCGCCAGGCCGTTATCGAACAGGTAAGGACCGAGCTCGCCGACGATGGCTGTGCGGTAATCCGCAATTTTTTCAGCCCCGCCGGTCTGGATGCCCTGCTCGCGGAAGCCAACCAGCGCAAAGCGCAAACCTATTACTCGCAACGCAAGCAATGCAACGTGTATCTCAATGATGGCGACCCCGATTTAGCCGCAGATCATCCGCTTAATGTTTTCATGCCGCGCACCAATGGTTTCATTACCGCCGATTTGTTCGACGAGGAAACCACCGCCCACCGACTGTATTACTGGGAACCGTTGAAACAGTTTCTCGCCGAATGCCTGGGCAAACAGGAGCTATTCATCTACGAAGACCCGGTATCCAACATGATTGTCAATGTCGGTAAACCGGGACAGCAGTTCAACTGGCACTTCGACACCAATGAATTCACCATTACCATGCTGCTGCAAGCAGCGCAAAGCGGCGGGATATTCGAGTACGTTCCAGGACTGCGCAGCGCGCAGGACGAATGCTATGCCGAGGTCAAGGACGTGCTCGATGGCGACCGCAGCCGGGTCAGGCAACTGGAACTCAATGCCGGCGACCTGCAGTTTTTCCTGGGCCGTTTTTCACTGCACCAGGTCACCGCGAATAGCGGCAATGACGATCGCCTGCTGCTGATCATGTCGTTCAGCGAGAAACCCGGCATGATTGGCAGTCTCGCTCGCGTCAAGGATCTATACGGCAAAGTCACCGAGGCGCATACGCAAAACAAGGTGCGCGCCGACAACCTGGTCGACTGAACGACCGGTCTACTTCCTCGCCGGCAGGTACCGGGCCAGGCATTCCGGCACCGGCAAGCTGCGATGCTGCTCCATGTCCATCACCAGGCTGGTTGCGGTGCCCTCGATAGCCACTACACCACCGGGTTTGACGATCTGCTGCGCGAGCACGAAACTCTTGTTGCCGCGCTCCACCGGCCGGGTGACAATATTCAACGCTTCATCGAGGAAACATTCCTCGCGGTAATTGAAATTTATGTTCAATACCAGGGTGGCAAGGTTCTCCGCCCCGCTCCACCGGCGCCCCTCCCAAAGCCCGGCCTCGGCATACCAGTCGTCGCGCGCATACTCGAGAATCTGTAACGCAAATACGTGGTTGAGATGCCCGAGATCATCGACATGCTTCTCGCTCACTCTGGCAATCGAGGTAAATTCCATAATCTTCACGGCTCACTGCAAATAAGACGATCCGGTGGAAGATAACCCAAACGCGGCCTGGCGGATAACAATGTCATGGTTGATTCGGGTCTTGTGCGCCTGATTACACAGTAGGTTTTTACACCGGGTCACGGTCCGGGGGAATCATCAGGTTCCTGCCGGTGCGATGGATGAGTCTCCTCCCACAGGAGAAAGTTGTCGATATCACTTTTAACAGAGCTGATTATCCAGCCGATCAATACCACATCATCGACGAAGCCAAGGGTCAGAATAAAGTCAGGAATCAGATCGACCGGCATCACGAAATAGATTACCGCTGCGATTACGGATAACAGGCTTGCCCATGGAATATCCCTGTACTGGCCAGTCGCGTAAGCCCTCAGCAACCTTAAGCAGGCCATTAGCGAATCCCAGACTTCCACCAGACGACCCCGCTTCGAATCCGCCTTCTGCGACGCCTCGTTGAGCAGGTCATTTAGCTTGTTTGCATCGTTCGCGTACTCCGAAGCTCGATTCTTTGCCGACTTGAAAGACGCGCTTGCTTCGACTTTTTCGCCAGAGATCTTTTTACTCATTTGCTTCTTCCTATACAACCTGTCAGCGAATCTACATGCAGGCGTGGCACACCCATGTCGTTAAATCCTGTGGTTATCGGCTTCATAGCACGAGTATGCAGTCCTCTCGTTGAAAATTGCAATTATGCCCGATACAGCCGCTAGCCGGATCATGGGATTGGACATTAGCCAACAGCCCCTCTATTCTTGATCGCAATTCCCCGCAAACGGGCCGCAAACCTGCATATAGCATGCACGAGATAGCGCTCGACCTGTTGATTCTGCTCGGCGGAGTCTGGCTCGTTGCAGTGACGCTGCGGCCGCTGGTCATCACCCGTTCGAGTCCAGTATCGACGAAACCAGGCAATGCAGAATCGTGGCCGTCGAGCGCGATGGAGAAATCATCATGGATTTACCATCAACATTCGTGCTTTCCGAGAATGACGATATCTATGACTGTGGCACCGTGGATGCGCTCAACCGCTTCTACGATTCGTTCCAGCAGGGCGAATCACCCATGGTACCCGCAACTATATAACTACCCACTGCCCCCCGCTACCTGCTGTCGAATTGATTTATTTCCATTGACCGGATCAGGTAAGATACAAGAGTTCTCAACTCACTATAACTACCTGGCAGGTGACTATGACCGCTAGACCCGAATCCCGGGTTACTACGAGCCACTGGGGCGCTTTCCGGGTACTGACACGCGACAATCGCATCATCGGCACCGAGGATTTTGCGGCCGATCCGCATCCCTCCCGGATTCCGAATATATTACCCGCGGCTGTCCATCACAAAACCCGGGTGGCGCGCCCGTCGATCCGTCGCGGCTGGCTCGAGAGTGGCGATCGAGCGCGTGATTTACGCGGTCGCGACGAATTCGTCGAACTGCCCTGGGATGAGGCTCTCGATATTACCGCTACCGAGCTGCAGCGGGTTATCGCCGAACACGGCAACGAGTCGATTTTTGGGGGTTCATACGGCTGGGCCAGCGCCGGTCGCTTTCATCATGCCCTTGGCCAGGTGCATCGATTCCTCAACGTCAGCGGCGGTTACGTTGCCTCTTTCGCGAGCTACAGCACCGCTGCCGCCCAGGCAATCATTCCTCACGTATTCGGTATGAATTTTCTAAAAATGACCTGGGGCATGCAGAATGCCTGGCCGACGATCGCCGATAACACGCAAACCCTGGTCATGTTCGGTGGCATCAACCCGAAGAATTCGCAGGTCAGCATGGGCGGCGTAACGCATCACGAAACCGATGGCTGGTTCAGGGAATTCGATAAACGCGGCATTCTCCGCATCAACATCAGCCCGCAAATTACCGACACGCCGCCGGGAGCCGAGTGGCTGGCAGTCATTCCCGGCACCGATACCGCAATGATGCTGGGCATCGCGCATGCACTGGAAGCCGACAATCGGGTAGATCGAGATTTCATTGATCGCTGTACCACGGGCTATGATCGATTTCGAAGCTACCTGCTCGGTGAATCCGACGGTGTTGTCAAGACCCCTGAATGGGCTGCAGCGATTTGCGGCATCGATGCCACCTCGATACGGGAACTGGCGCAAACCATGGCGACGACGCGCACCCTGATTACCGTCGCCTGGTCGTTACAGCGCGGGCAGAATGGTGAGCAGCCTTTCTGGATGGCGGCGACCCTGGCAGCCATGCTCGGCCAGATCGGTCTGCCGGGTGGTGGCATTGGCTATGGTTACGGCGCCATAGGTGGCGTCGGTGTTGCGGTAAAACGCATTGCAGGCCTGACGCTGCCGCAAGGTGAGAATCAGGTTGCCGATTTCATCCCGGTGGCGCGCATCGCGGATTTACTGCTCAATCCCGGCCAGCCCTACGACTTCAATGGCCAGCAGCGCAAGTACGCCGACATTCGCCTGGTTTACTGGTGTGGCGGCAATCCCTTTCATCACCACCAGGACCTGAATCGCCTGGAGCAGGCCTTTAAACAACCCGAAACCATCATCGTCCATGAGCCCTGGTGGACCGCGACGGCAAAGCGGGCCGATATCGTATTGCCCGCCACCACGCCGTATGAGCGCGAAGACATTGGCCGGGCCCAGGGCGATTCATACCTGTTTCACATGCCCCGCCTGATCGATCCGGTCGACGAGGCCAGGGATGATTACGAGATTTTTACCAACCTCGCCAGACGCATGGGCCTCGAACAGGAATTCACCGAGGGTCGCAGTGCCGGTGAATGGTTGACCCACCTCTACGAACAGTTCAGGCAGGAAACCATGGCCGACGGTATCGATCTTCCCGACTTCGAAGAATTACGACGCCGGAACTGGATTGATTTACCGGTGCGTGGCGCAGAATACGCGCAAACGCCCTTTGCCGAATTCCGCAAGGACCCAGTCGCGTCACCGCTTTCGACTCCATCGGGTCGAATCGAAATATTCTCGGCGACGATCGACGGATTTGGCTACGACGAATGTCCAGGCCATCCCTGTTGGCAAACGCCTGACGAATGGCTGGGCGCTGAGTTGACAGCCGAGTACCCACTGCACCTGGTCTCGCCACAGCCGGGCGATAAATTACACAGCCAGATGGAAAGCGCGATTGCCGACCTGCCCGGAACACGCCCCACCCCTATCGAAATCAATCCCGAGGACGCCAACACGAGAGGGCTTCATGATGGCGACCTGGTAAAGGTCTTCAATCAACGCGGGGGCTGCAAAGCGCGCGCGCATATCAGCACGGATATCCGCCCCAGCGTGGTCTCACTACCGACCGGCGCCTGGCTCGAAACCGGAATCGATGGCACCGATACCCAGGGCAACCCGAACATATTGACGCGTGATCTCGGCACCTCGCGTATCGGCCAGGGCAGCAGTGCCCATACCACGCTGGTTGAAGTCGCGCGACTGATCGAATAGCCAGCACAAAATCGCCCTAAAACCTGAGGAGCCTGTCATGCCAGATCAAAACCATATTTCACAACTGTTCCGACTTGACGGCAAAGTGGCGCTGGTGACCGGCGCCAGCAAGGGTATCGGCGCAGCGATGGCGCGTGGATTGGCCGAATTTGGCGCCAGTACAGTGCTTAGCAGTCGCAAGCAGGACGCGGTCGACGCGGTCGCTGCGGAATTCAAATCCGATGGCCTGGAAGCCACCGGCATCGCCGCCAACATGGGCAACATCGACGATATCCAGTCGCTCGTCGACGGGACCGTCGCGGTTTACGGTGGTATTGATATCATTATCAACAATGCCGCCGCCAACCCGGTTTTCGGACCGCTACAAAACACCGATGAACGCGCCTTCGACAAGATCATCGATGTCAACCTGAAGGGTCCGTTCGAACTGTGCAAAAAAGCCTATCCGATCATGAAACAGCGTGGCGGCGGCTCGATCATCCATATCAGCTCGATCGGTGGGCTGACGCCCGAAACCGGCATCGGTATTTACAGCGTCAGCAAGGCGGCAATCATCAGTATGACCAAAGCCATGGCGCAGGACTGGGGAGCGGACAATGTCCGTAGCAACGCAATCTGCCCCGGGCTGATAAAAACCAAATTCAGCGAAGCCCTGTGGAACAACGAGAGTTCGTTTGATCGCTTCGTAAACAGAATTCCGCTGGGACGTATCGGTGAACCCGAAGACATAACGGGGCTTGCGGTTTACCTGGCCTCCGCTGCTTCGGCTTACTGCAGCGGTGGCGTGTACATGGTCGATGGCGGTTATTTGGCTAACTGATCACTGCCCAAATCATTCGCAAAGGAAAATAATATGAAACAGATTCTAGGCACCATGACTTTCGGCGACCAGGTCGACGAGGAAAGCGCGCGGGCACTGATTCAACAGTTTACCAACGCCGGTAACCACGAACTTGATACCGCCTACGCCTACTGTGATGGCCTTACCGAGGAAATGCTGGGCAGGCTGCTGCCCCCGCCGGCGCGTGACAAACTGTACATCGCATCGAAGGTTAATCCGTGGAATGACGACGGACTGCAACCAGCCCAGGTCAAGAAACAGATGACCGAGATCCTGCAACGCCTCGGCACCGACCGCATCGATTTGCTGTACCTGCATTCGCCCGACCTCGAAACGCCGGTCACGCAGACATTAGAAAGTTGTTCCGAATTGTTTCACCAGGAAAAATTCAACCATTTCGGGCTCAGTAATTTCGCCTCATGGCAGGTCGCCGAAGTGGCAGAGATCTGTCGTCACAATGGCTGGATGCAACCCACGGTTTACCAGGGGATGTACAACGCCCTGACGCGCGATGTCGAGCGTGAACTGTTTCCGTGCCTGCGCAACTATGGCATTCGATTTTATGCCTACAACCCGCTGGCCGGCGGCATGCTGACCGGCAAGCATCTGGACATGGGCGACATTCCCGACAGCGGCCGGTTCAATGTCGAACGCGGTTATCTCGATCGCTACTGGAAACGGGATTATTTCAACGTTTTGCAGGAGCTGCAAACGGCCTGCCAGGAATTCGATTTAAAGCCAGTCGAGGTCGCCATGAGCTGGTTGGTGAATCATTCCCTGCTCGACGACGAGCTGGGTGACGGCATAATACTCGGCGCCAGCAAGGTCGAGCATCTGGCGCAAAACATGGCAGCCTGTAAGCATGCACCGTTGGACCAGTCGATCCTCGACATACTGGATCGGGGATGGGAAATCATCAAACCCAATTGCTTCAGGTATTTTCGCCCATAATGCTCAATAGGAGCCTTTAGTGGTGTAGCTTCAGTGGTTCACCCTGCTAATCATAAGCTGAACATCAGTGTTTGCCCTGGCCAGTAATGAACGCAGGGAGATGGCATTGACCGTGGGAGTGCCCACCGGAACGGGGCGAAGTTCAATGAGCAGACATTGGAGTAACAGGTTGGCTATACCTGGGAAATTGAACAATTCCAGTTCCAGATTAAAATGCGATATCCCGAATTAAATTGCCTCCCGCTAATAATTATTAAGAAGCCAACGGCCTCTTGAATATACTGTTAGGTGAAATTATGAGAGCCAAAATACTACCCTTTCTTCTAATAGTGTCTATCCCTATATCTGCTGGTATTAGCGTAAGATCAATTTACTCGTTTAACGAAATAATACAGGCATCTCATAATACTTCTTATTCTTTAGAAGAAGAAACTAATCTGTTAGATCAAATGATAGAGAAGGCAGATAAAAACGAAATAGAAGGGCTAGATTTAGTAAGAATATTTAAAAGCCAAAAGAAAACTCGGATTGCGGCCCACGATGTTATGAATTCATCAAATGAATTATCCATTCATATGATTGCAACATTGATTCTTCTCGTTATTGTTCAGATGTGCTTACTATTCTTATACATGAAGAAATGCCATGAAAAATAAATTTCACCTAACAAGTCATTGCAGAACGCCAGCAAAACTGGCGCCTCTGAATGAAGCGTTATGCATCGTCGGATAATATTCAAATTTATAACGGGAGTCTTGATTTTCGTTTGGGCGGAATTTCTTTTAGCAGGAGGCACACCCGGGGATCAGGTGTCCTGCGAAAAACTAGGAGGTACCTGGGGAAGATTCGGGCTTATGGAAATTGATCAATGCAATCTGCCAACCACTGATGCGAACAAAGTTTGTCACGACTCATCCGAATGTGAGGGAGTTTGCTTCACAGATGCAACTGCTCCCAAAGGTACTAAAACTAATGGTCAGTGTTATGACAAAACCATAACATTGGGAACATGCCTGAATTTGGTACATGACGGGATTGCACAAGGACAAGTTTGCGAAGATTAACAAATGAAGCATACCAATCACGTGCAGTCAGACCCGGCAAAGCTGGGCTGATGATGCGAGGCGTCAGCAATCAACATGGAGATTCACCTGGTGAATATTTTTAAGTCTTTAGTACCGCTTCTCGTGGCGGTATTAGTTTTGCCTTTTGGCCAGCTCCGGGCGGAGGGGGAGTTGGAACTCCAGGAAGTAACTGCAGGCGTATATGCAATCGTTGGTGAGCTTGGTAACCGCACAGCGGACAACCTGGGAAATAATGCAACATTTGGATTCGTTATTACAAGCGAAGGTGTTGTGCTCATTGATTCGGGTGGCACTTATCAGGGCGCTCAAAAAATTGACCGGCTTATCAAGAGTGTTACCGACAAACCTGTTGTCAGGGTGATCAATACCGGGGGGCAAGATCATCGCTGGTTGGGTAACGGATACTTCAAAAATCAAGGCGCCCAAATTATTGCCAGCGAAGCAGCAGTAAAGGATCAGAAAGCGCGCTCCCAGGATCAGTTTATTTTGCTGGGCAATCTAGTTGGAGACGAAGTTGTTAAAGAAACGGATGCCGTTTTTGCCGAGAGAACATTCGAGGAACATTTCGAGTTTGGATTGGGTGGCATTATTTTCCAGCTGAGCCATTCGGGCCAGGCACACACGCCTGGTGATAGTTTTGTCTGGCTTCCTCAGAAAGAAGTTATGTTCACCGGGGATATTGTTTATGTCGAGCGTATGCCAGGCGTGGGATCACAGTCCAACAGCAAAAGCTGGATAGATGTCTTTCTAACTATGGCGGCGTACAAACCACGATACTTGATACCAGGACACGGTCATGCAACGGATTTATCCCAGGCCACTAGAGATACTTATGATTATCTGGTTTTCTTACGTAGATCGATCGCTGATTTCATTGAAAACGGTGGCGAAATTTCGGCAATAAGTGACGTGAACCAGGAAAAGTTTAGCTACCTCCAGAATTATCGAGAAATTGCCGGAAGAAATGCGCAACAAGTTTTTACCGAAATGGAATGGGAATAAATTCTTAGTATTAAGTTTGCAGCGCATGCAGTCGGGCAAAGTATCCGCTACACGAGCTTAGTCGGTTAACAGGGTCAGACTGAGTG
>JBATHL010000161.1:0-3218 GCA_049666745.1 Gammaproteobacteria bacterium | reverse complement strand
ATCCGATACCCAGGCCACGTTTTGCTCCTCGGTACGGAAGCAGCGTTTTAGTCGGTCCGGTGCCGGCTCCATGCTGTGCTTCGATTCCGTGGTGACAACAAACTTCTTCGCCATTTTCGACTGGATATGCGCCTGGCGCATCAATCGGGCAACACGATTGACGCCAACACGTTCACCGGACTCCACCAGATCGAGGTGAATGCGTGGCGAACCGTAGATCTGCCGGCTCGACTGATGGTGGCATCGGATCTGGTTAACTAAGCGCCTGTTGTCCTGGTCACGCTGGCTTTCAGGGCGATCGACCCAGTCGTAATAGCCGCTGGTCGATACCTCCAGCACGGCACACATCTTGCTCACATCATGTGATTCGCGCTCTTCCCGGATAAAGGCGTACTTTACTTGAGCTCCCTCGCAAAGTACGCCGCGGCCTTTTTTAAGATTTCGTTCTCCTCCCTGAGCTGCTCATTCTCTCGCTTGAGTAACGCCAATTCAGACAGGTTCTCTGTCTTAGGGCGGCCTCCACCACTGAATGCGGCATCTCCTTTCTTCGCCAGTTGTTCTTTCCATTTATAGAGCTGGTTGCGGCGGATACCGAGCTCCATCGCCACTTCGGCTGCGGGCCTGTCGGTGGTTTCCATTAATCGAACCGCTTCCTGCTTGAACTCACGCGTATAGGTCTTATAGGGTTTTCTTTGTTTCATCATTTGGATGCTCCTTGGGCGACATTGTCGCCGAATAAAGGTATCCGTTAAACTGGGGGAGCTTCAATCTGACCCCATAACACGCATACTAGTCGGTACGCAACTCCACCCAGACAGGCCTGTGATCGGACAGGTAATGTCGTAGGTACGAATTGAATTCCTTGACGGCTTTCGCGTGCGAGAGCGTGGCTTCCAATTGATTCCACTTACCAGCGAACACGGCGGCATCGAAATCGAACACGCCATAGGATTTCACCCGGTTACGCAAAGCGGTCGGTGCAAAAGCGATTTGATCGTAGGTTTTGTCATTCCCCAGATTTGAGCCGCCGATCCGCGACAGGCTCTCGGTACGCGCCATGTCGCGATCACTGAAAAAATCGACTGACTTCCATGAAAACTGTTCTAGCGCCTTGATCGTGGCTTCATTATTTTCCATATTGGGGACATTCATATCACCGAGCAACACAATGTCCTTATCCCAGGCATTGTCACCGGAACAGCGATCTCTGGCCCACTTGGCCAGCGCGTATATTTCCAATACCCGCCTGGCATACTTGCGTCGTTCTTCTTCTTTGGCCGAATTTTGAAACGCTCCGAAATACAGGTGCACATTTGCCAACACCAGGTCGACCTTTCCGCTTTCAAAGCTGCCGATGAACGGATTACGGTCAAACGGCGTATAACGCATTTTTTTGAATGTTTGTGATTTGTCGACACCGCGTTGGCGGTAATTGACCTTGACGTCTCGTTTGGGATACTCGCGGGGACGCAGGGCTACCTCACCAAACAAGTTCCCCTGCGATACCTTGGAGGTGTTATAGACATAGGCCAGTCGTTCGTCGTTGCCCGCCGTATCCGACATGACGAAGTCAAATTCTGGGCCCATCTTTTTAACGATGGCGGTGAACGATCGGTAGGCGTCGTTTATTTCCTGCACCGCGATGAGGTCAAAGCGCTTCAATATATGCGCAATGACCTTCTGTGCTCCGTTTGAGCGATCCTGAACGCCCAGATTGGCTATGTTCCAGCTTGCCAGAAGCAATCGTTTGGGGGATGAAACAGGTACGCCGCGTTTCAGAAAATGCTGGTCGAGCGCCAGATTTTCCCTGGCACTTCGAATACGTAACGGATTTTTAGGTTCTTTGAACGGTATAGCCATCACTTTGCTCCCGGGTTCCTTGTGGTGAGTTTCGGGGATAGTATACGTGTTTATTTACCGCTGGCCCGCTGTCAATAGTGGAAATAGGGGTCGAAATAGGGGTCAGATCCCAATTTTCTCTAATATTAGTGGAAATTGGGATCTGACCCCTATTTATGACCCCTATTTATAATTGCCACCGACCCCTTTAACTCTTAACAAACATTAATAGTCGAGATCTTCCTTTGTAAAGGGACGGACAGGTTTTCCTTTTAGAATTCTGGAAAGCATATCGTTCATCGTTGCCGGATCATTATCAAACCCGCCATGAGTCTCACTGGTTGTCCTGGGTGATATATCCACCTGTCCCTGGCTGTACACAAACTCAAGGTTCTTTTCTTTAATAGCGCCACTATACTTCTCCATTCCAAGAATTGGTGCTACCGGATTTTCTTCAAAGGCCCGTGATACAAGATACAACAGTGACTTTCTATAAACATACGCAACAGTATCATCTTTTTCCAGCTTTTCAGAAAGATTATAAACAGCCGCATTTTTAATTTTTACAGCCGTAGAACCTTTCAAGTGAGGTCGATAATGACTATCGAACAATTGCGTTGTACATGCGGGAGCCAACAAGGATAACGATGAAACAGGCAATCCTTTAGGAAAAATAGAATCCGCGCACTCAATAAGATTGGCCATTAAAATTGCGCCAGTGCTATGCCCTGCGAGATGTAAACTGAGCCGACTATTGCTTGCAACGGCACCAACAAGATCAGTCAGCACGTGTGCTCCAGCCATATTCGAATCAAATGGTTTTGATGCCCCCATTTTCATTTCTCGCCATAATGCACGACCAGGTTTTTGGGTCAGTTTTTCGACCCGCTTGTCCCACCAATCAGAAAAGCCAGCAATACGTGATTCAGTTCCGCTCTTCTTGCGTAAAACAACATCCTTTACCTCCTCCATCAAGCCTGTGTCATACATGAAATGATAAGGATAAATTCCATTTGCCTTAAACAAATCTTTCATCGAACTGATGCGTTTCGCCGAGGCAGATACATCATTCAAACCACCGTGAGCATAAAGCAACACATGCTTGTATTCAGTGGTTGCTTTCAAAAATTTAGCGGTCTGTTTAACATCAGCGCGATTACTCCAATACCGTCCATTTTCATGAAAACCACCATCATCAACATGCACAAAATGTCCCGCAATTTGTGCCCGATTGGGCGCACGGAACAATCCCTCTCTGTCACCGGTCGAACCAGGTTCAGATACCACAGGGCGTTGCCAGATTTGGGGCGTCGACAATGCTAAACGAACGACCCAGGCATCCTTTAAATTGTCTTGCCAGTCTTCGTACAACCAAAGGG
>JBATHL010000160.1:0-2196 GCA_049666745.1 Gammaproteobacteria bacterium | reverse complement strand
CGATAACCGGGTTTTATCTACGCTTGGCCAGGTTGACCGTGAAGATTTTGTCAGGGATGCCTACAAGGGACTAGCTTACGCGGATTGCCAGATTCCGCTCGGCAACGGTGTCAGCATGCTGCCGCCTACCATTGAAGGCAGAATGTTGCAGGCATTGTTGATCAAAGCCGACGACGAGGTCCTCGAAGTCGGCAGTGGTAGCGGATACGTCACCGCTTGCCTCGCGCATCTCGCACGCCGGGTTAGCAGCGTCGACAGTAACGCCGAAATTATCGATTTCGCCAGAACCAATGTCGCCAGTTGCGGCTGTGACAATGTCGATTTCGCACAGCGTGGGCTGGCGCAGATAGATACCACCGAGGCTTATGATGTGATCGCCGTGACCAGATCATTGTCCGCTGTTCCTGAAAATCTAAAGCAGGCACTAAAAACCGGTGGCAGGATGTTTGTCGTGGTTGGTCGTTCGCCGGTGATGCAGGCTTTGCTGATTACGCGTATCGGTACCTCGGAGTGGACGACACAATCGCTGTTCGAGACCGACCTGCCGCGACTCACGCTATAATCAAACCTCGATGGGTAGAATCAATGTAGCGCAGCTGGCAGCGCAGCTCGAACACGAAAACCCGATGTTGCTCGACGTGAGAGAGCCCTGGGAATTCGAGACCTGTCATATCGACGGCAGTGTCAATATTCCAATGGGTCAAATTCCGCAACAACTGGAACAGCTGCAAACCGCGAATGAAATCGTCGTCATCTGTCATCACGGGATTCGCAGTCAACAGGTAATCAGATTTCTGCAACAACAGTCAGCCGCGACACTGATCAACCTGGACGGCGGTGTCGATGCCTGGGCACGCGAGATTGACCCCGATATGCCCGTGTATTAATCAGCCGACAGATTCTCTATAATCCGTGCAAATTTAGACATGAGCTCCGCATGAAAAAATACTTATCGAAAGTCGCTTTAATCGCTCTGCTCGCGTGTTCACAGGCGGTATCGGCGGAGGATCTGGTAACCGTTTATGGGCTCGCCCTGAAAAACGACGCCGAGTTGCAAATTGCGGAATCCGATTATCTCGCGGCGATCGAGGCAGTACCCTTCGCCCGCGCCAGCAACAGGCCACAAATATCATTTGATGCCAACGCCGCGGCGAGTGAAATCGATGATTCGGAGGCAGGCGACAGTAGCGACACTAATACCGGCTATGGCCTTAACCTGACTCAGTCCCTGTATGATAATGTCGTCACCGGGAATATCGATGCCGCCGAAGCCAGTGCCGACGCGGCACTTGCCCGTGTACAGGCAGCCCGCCAGAATTTGATTCTGCGCGTCGCAGAAATCTATTTCGGTATTCTCGGCGCGCACGATAATGTCGATTTCGCCAATGCCGAACGCGAATCGGTTGCCCGCCAGCTCGAACAGGCTGAAAAACGCTTTGAAGTCGGCCTCATCGCAATCACCGATGTGCATGAAGCGCAGGCACGCTTCGACACTTCCGATGCGCAGGTCATCGTGGCGCAAAATATTCTTGAAAATGCCTACCAGGCACTTGTCGTAATTACCGGTGAGGACAGCATCAGAAGCCTGGCGCGATTGGGCGACGAACTCAAGCTCGAGGTTCCACAACCAACCGGCGCCGAGGCGTGGGTCAAGCTCGCTCTGGAATTTAACCGCGATCTGATTGCCGCACAGCGGAACCTCGACGCAGCTCGTTACGAACGTGACAAGAATGCCCGACTTGGTTATCCGACGCTCGACTTTGTTGCCCGATATAGCGATAACGATATCAATACCGACAACCAGTTTCGACAAGACGGGGACCGGACGGATATGACCGTCTCCCTCCAATTGGAGGTACCGATTTACACCGGGGGGCGTATCAGTTCGGAACAGAACCGATCCGCATCAGAATTCGTATCCGCGAAAAACACGCTGCTATTACAAAACCGGCTTGCCACCCAGCAGGCCCGTACCGCATATCTCGATGTGGTTTCCGGAATCAGCCAGGTCAAGGCTTTCAAGCAGGCGCTAACCTCCAGCAATATCGCACTCGAAGCCACCCAGGCCGGCTTCGATGTCGGTACCCGAACTTCGGTGGATGTGCTGATATCGGTGCGTGAAACCTACCGCGCTCAACTCGAATACGCGGCCTCGCGCTACGAATTCCTGCTCAACAGCCTCAGGCTGAGACAGGC
>JBATHL010000159.1:0-3347 GCA_049666745.1 Gammaproteobacteria bacterium | reverse complement strand
GCGCCAACCAGCGTGATCGCGTCGGGTAATTCCCCCCACAGAAAATAGCCGAGCAAGGTGGCCCAGATCAGTGCGGAATATTCGAATGGTGAGATAACCGCCGCAGGCCCCAGGCGGAAAGCATGCGTCACACACATCACCCCGACACTGCCGAACATACCGGCAACTGCGAACAGGCCAAGATCCACCAGGCTCGGCGTGACCCAGAAAAAAGGCGCAAAAACAATCCCGGTCAACGCCATACCCAGCTGCGGATAAAGCATCAGTGACGCCGTGCTCTCGGTCGCCTTGAAAGCGCGGGTTGTTATCATTAACAGGGCATAAACCACGGCACTGCCGAGCACTACCAGCGCAGCCCATTGGAAAACGCCCATACCTGGACGCAGCATGGCAAGTACACCGCAAAAACCAACGCCTATCGCCGCCCAGCGATGCAAACCAACTCGCTCCTTCAACAGCGGCACCGAAAGTGCCGTAATTAAAATTGGTGCAGCGAAGGTGATTGCAATCGCATCCACCAGTTTCATCTGCGAAAGCGCCCAGAAAAAGCTGAAACTGAGCGCCAGGACAAGCAGGTAACGTCCAACGTGAACCAGCGGTCGCCCGGTCCTGAGCGACTTCACGCCACCCCCGTAGAGGGCAAACAGGCACAGCAGTGGTAGCCCGAACCAGCTGCGCAGCGCAACAATCTGGGCTACCGAATAATCGGCAGTCAGCCATTTGATGGTTGCGTCCATCACCGCAAAACCGGCGATACCCGCAAGCATCAGGGCGATACCCAGCGCGGGTCGATCGGCGCTATCGACGGTGATTGTCACAGAAGAGTCCTCAACTTAACGGGAGTTACAGTGGTCTACGGAATTATCCGCATGCATCTATACCACGAAACAAAAAATTGCGTGCACATATATTCAGATATCGAACAGGCAGTTGATCCCATTGACATTCAGCAGACCGGTCGCCGTGGACATTTCGCTTTTGGTGGTAAGCTGAAGCTACTTCTTTGAGTAATCGAAGGGAATATTTATGCTAGAAGAACCTGATTTGTGGAGCAAGATGGTAATGACGGCTGAGACAAGAATTGAAATTCCCGATTGCACTTTGGACAGGATTTTCATTTAATTCGTCAGAACAAAGGATGACCAAACTGAAGCTTTCACCCTGTTTTCTGTACAGATTCGCATGGCTTGCCGGCGTATTGCTGTTGCTTGCCGCCTGCACCCAGTCCACCAACGAAGCACAAAAACCGACGCGAAGCCTGCAACAGATCCAGGAATCGGGCAAGCTGATCGTGCTAACCCGCAACGCCCCGACCAGTATATACATCGATCGCGACGGCCAGCAGAGCGGCCCGGAGTACGATCTGATCGAATCCTTTGCCGCATCGTTGAATCTCGAAGTGGAATACATAACCAGGAACTCTATCAAGGAGATCATCGATGGCATCGAAAATGCGCAAGGCGACCTGGCGGCAGCCGGGCTGACAATTACCAGTCAGCGACAGGAGCTGTTTCTGTTCGGACCCGCCTACCAGGACGTCACGCAACAAATCGTCTGTCGGCGCGACAACGTGCAACCGGAAACTATCGAGGATCTGGTCGGCCTGGACATCGTCGTGATCGCCGGCAGCAGCTACGTCGAGCAGCTGGAATCGCTGCAACAGAAACATTCTGACCTGACATGGAAAGAGACCACCACCGAAGACACCGAGCAATTGCTTTACTCGGTATGGCAGCGAAAGGTCGACTGTACGGTCGCGGATTCCAACATAGTAGATATCAACCGTCGCTATTTCCCGGAACTGATTGCGCCTCTCAACATTCACCAGGCAGAATCCCTGGGCTGGATGATGTCGAACGAACGCAGCGACCTGAAAGCAGCCATCGATGCCTGGTTCGAGCCTTTCCAGCAAGCCGGGGATCTCGCATCTTTGCTGGAAAAATACTATGGCTTCTTCGAAACATTTGACTATGTGGATACGCGCAGATTCATCAAGCAAATCAAAAAGCGTTTCCCAAAATATCAAGCGCTCTTCAAGGAGGCGGCTGCTAAATACGACCTACCCTACTTGCTCCTGTCTGCCCAGGCCTACCAGGAATCGCACTGGCGGGCTAATGCCCGCAGTCCGACCGGTGTTCGAGGAATGATGATGCTGACCCTGGAGACCGCCAAAGCGATGGGCGTAAAAAGCAGGCTGGACCCGAAACAGAGTATCTTCGGAGGAGCGAAATACATGTCCAGCCTGATCAAAAAGCGATTTTCGGATGAAGTCCAGGAACCTGACCGTACCTGGCTGGCATTGGCCGCCTACAATGTCGGTCGAGGCCATTTGCACGATGCGCAAACCCTGGCGCGCGAGCAGGGTCTCAATCCCTTTCTCTGGGGTGACGTCAAGCAGGTTCTGCCGCTGCTGTCCGACAAGAAATATTACCGTAATTTAAAGTATGGTTACGCCCGCGGAAACGAACCGGTACGTTACGTGCAAAGAATTCGCGAGTACCAGCATATTCTCGAAAACGAGCTGAATAAATTGTCAAACCAGGACAAGCCCTGATCATCACTTCATCCAGTTCGTATCCTGATGCGAAGCACTATCATGGACAATGATGTGCAAATCTCCAGCAGGGAATTTTATCTGCTATCTACTGTCTCAGGAACTACATACTTTCAGGAGACTTTCTTATGGACAGACGACTATTCATCGCCGCTGCGGTCACTTCTGCTTGCGCAATTGCTGCCAACAGGGGTGTTACTGCGGCTTCGGATTCTTCCGCTATGAAGGGGGATTTCCCGCCCGTCAACAAGACCAGGGAAGATTGGCAAAAGCTGTTGAACGCAGAGCAATACAAGGTTTTGTTCGAAGAGGCGACAGAACGCCCCTGGACCAGCCCTCTGAATGATGAAAAGCGAGAAGGCACCTATATCTGTGCCGCTTGCTACCTGCCGTTGTTTCTCTCGAATACCAAGTTTGACAGTGGTACGGGTTGGCCCAGCTTCTACCAGGCAATTGAAGGCAACGTCGGCACCAAACGGGACTGGAAATTGCTGTTTCCTCGCACTGAATACCATTGCGCCCGCTGCAGTGGTCATCAGGGACATGTATTCGATGATGGCCCTGAACCTACCGGGCAACGTTGGTGCAATAACGGTGTCGGCCTGCGTTTTGTTCCTGCTGCAGAAACTTTGCCGGCCTTACGGGTCTAAAATTGCCGCGCAAGATGTTGATGGTGGGGGGGAACAGGTTATCACACAGGCCCGGCCGAAAACCGATACCCGGTTTGAAAATCAGATCGATCGACACTGACCCCTTTGACTAGAGCGATCCGAGGTGGGCTTCGATCGACTTG
>JBATHL010000158.1:0-1707 GCA_049666745.1 Gammaproteobacteria bacterium | reverse complement strand
GTTCTAGCTTGTCGAGCAGGGCTTCGACTTCCTTGTGCACCGCCACCATGGATTGCGGGCGGGCCTTCGGTTCGACCGCCATCATTTTTACAATTAATTTTGACACTTCGGGTGAGGCTTCTTCATTGATTTTCATAATCGGCGGCGCATCACCGTCGCGATGCATCGACAGTACTTCCATCGGCTTACCGATATAGGGTAACTTGCCGCTAAACATGTAATAGGCGATGACTCCCAGTGAGTAAATATCGCTACGTTCATCGGCATCGCCACCCTCGGCACGCTCGGGCGCGAGGTAAGCGGGACTGCCGATAATCGAACCCGTTTGCGTCAGGGTAGCCTCCGCGGCAGTACCGGCCGAGGCGATACCGAAATCCACGATCTTCACCAGCCATTTATCGTCGATCAGGATGTTACTGGGCTTCAGATCACGATGAATGACCGCCTGCTCGTGCGCGGCCGCCATACCGCCGGCGATCTGGTGGAGAATCTTGAGTCCCTCGACGGTTTCGAAAAAGTTGACTTCTTTCAGCACCGCCTCGAGTCCACGGCTGTTGAAATATTCCATGGAGATCGCGCAGACGCCGTCTTTAAGCAGAATATCGTGCACGCGAATCACGTTACGATGGCTCACCTTACGCGCGTATTTTACCTCGCGTTTGAAGCGCTCGGTCGACTGCTGGTCGACGGTCAGCTCAGGCAGCATGAACTTCAGTATCAATGATTCGTCCACCATGTCGTCCTCGGCCAGCATCACTCGCCCCATCGCGCCTCGACCAATCTCTTCCTTGATATGGTAGCGCTCCATCCACACCTCGCCGGGTCTGAGTAAATCCAGCGGCGAGACATTCGCCGGCCTGAGTGAAGCAGTCGCGTCGCCAAACAACGGCAGGTCGACCACGCCGGTGCTGGTGTTCGATTTTTCATCTATCTGGATATCCGGCAGCTCGTAGTCCTTGGTGATTTGCGACATCAGCATCTTGGCAAACTCCCGCATTTCATTAGTCAGCACCGGGAGATTCCAGAGTATGTTGTCGCGCACGTTGGCTGCGTGTTTCTCGGTAGTAATCGCTTCGATGGTTTCGAGCGAGGCGCGTTGCACGTTCGCCTGTTCGCTCTTGAGTCCATCAAACGCTATTTCGAGTCCCTTGCCGAAACCGAGCTGCTTGACCGCGCGCAACACCAGCACGTAGTCCTCGGGATAAGCTTCAACCTGTTTCTGCAGGATCGCGATCGCGGCTCGATTGGTTGACCTGGAAAGCGACTGGATGGCGCGTTCACGCACCTGCCAGTTGTCGCTGAGCGCGAATTCCTCGATCTTGCCGAGGTCCTCGTCGCCAATCAGATTTATAACCAGCGTCTGTGCCGTGTTACGTACGAACTCATCCTTGTGATCAGTCAATTCACGCGCCACCTCGGACAGGTTTTCATTGGAAACTTTTTGCACGCAGGCGACCGCTTGCTGCTGGTTCCAGTCATCTTCGATCATCAGGCGCTTGAGGAATTTTTCGAAGTTATCGCGATCCGCGTTAACAGCGATGATGCGGGCAAAGAATTCGTTGAGTTCGGTCGACTTCGAGGTCAGGTAGGCCGACAGGTGCGGTACCAGGTCAGCGTCAGCCTGCTTGGCAATAATCTTGAGCACGAGCTCCAGTTCAACACCTGTCATCGATTCCGTGTAGGGTAATAAAACAGACGCATCGAAAT
>JBATHL010000157.1:0-6466 GCA_049666745.1 Gammaproteobacteria bacterium | reverse complement strand
TAGTGCCGCCCATCTGATAGTCTTCCGTGGCTCAAAAAGCTCTGTCAGCCAGGCGTGTCGGGGCTTTTATGCCATTTTGAAGTGGTAATTAAATGCCGGCCTGGAGCCTTTCAAAGGTGGATAGCTGCCGGTCGCTCACCCATTCCTGCACGGTATTACTAAATTCGCGGAAATGAGCAGACGCCAGGTGGGCATCAAAAGCTGTTTTGTCGCTGTAGATTTCGTAAAGAAAAACCAAGTTTTCCCTTTTAGTACAGATACATACGTCGAAAACATGACAATCTACTTCAAGTTTAAGTGAATCCCGCGCCTGCTGCATAACCCGCTCCAGGAAACGGTCGATAAATTCAGTCTGGACGGTAAACTCAACCACTACAACAAACATGACCTGCTCCGTTAAATTTGCGGCTGAAAATAGCCGGAATCCTGTAACCTGTGAAAATTCACAGCAGGGATAGCAATTCGTTGGTTACTGCCCTGGTACCCATGTCGCCACCAAATTCGACCGGCCTGAGGCGGTTTTCGGCAAATCCCCGGGTTATCGCGTCGTCAATCAGGCTGGCCGAATCCAGTAGCGAAGCCTGGCCGGTTTTATCGGCCAGATACTCGAGCATCAGCGCTGCGCTCAGCATAGCCGCCAGGGGATTAGCCTTATCCAGACCCATGATATCGGGGGCGCTGCCATGGGCCGGCTGAAACAATCCGGTTTCATCTCCGATTTCCGCACAGGCGGCCATGCCCATACCGCCAACCAGCCCGCCGGCCAGATCGGACAGAATGTCGCCAAACATGTTCTCGGTAACCAGCACATCAAAATCCCAGGGGCGCCGAATCAAATCCAGTGCCTGCGCGTCGACATAGTTATAATCGATTTCAACGTCGGGGTATTCAGCTGCGATTTCATCGTAAATCTGGCGAAAAAACGCCATTGAGGTGAACACGTTGGCCTTGTCGACACATGTCAATTTACCCTTGCTACCACGGGCCTTGCGCTTACGCGCCAGCTCAAATCCGAAGCGATGCAGTTTTTCGGTGGTGGCGCGGGTTATGCGCAACACATCGCGAACTTCCTCGTTATTGATCACCTCACTTCTGCCATGCACCGCTGCCGAATAGAAAAGCCCCTCGGTCGATTCGCGCAGGATTACCAGATCAATCTCCCGCGCCCGCGGATCAGCGAGACGCTGCGGGGCGTTTGGATAGGCCCTGATCGGTCGTATCCCGGCATAAAGTTGATAGATGTCACGTAAGCGCAGATGCGGTGAGATTTCAGTTCCGTCTGCGTGCCTGATCGAGGGTAACCCTATGGCACCGAGAAATATGGCATCGGCTTTTCCCGCGGCCTCCTCACCACCCGGTTCAATATCACGTCCGCTTTCACTGAAATAACCCGCGCCAGCGAAAATCTCGTTGTAACTCAGCCTGACCCTGCTGGTTTTCTTAAGCGCCGCTTCGACAATCGCCAGCGCGGCATCACTGACATCGACACCGATACCGTCACCCCTGATCAGCGCGATTTGAATCTTGCTGTGAGTCATAGACAAGCCATTTTTTTTACCGAGAGAATTGTAAACTATCAGAAGGCAATGAAGCGGGGATTTTCGCAGATGCTCGCGTCGATATATCGCAGCCGGGGAATCGGACCAGTAAATGCCCGGATTCAGCCCAGCACCGCGGTAACAGCTTCGCGCAGTTGATCAATCGATAACGATTAATTCACGGGCAACATGACTCAGGCGCTCGCCACCCTTATCGGTCACGACAAACGGTTCGGAAATCGCAGCACCGAAATCATCCAGCCACATACCGGACTGAAAATGAAAACACATACCAGCCTGCAGTTCGGTGGTATCACCCGGGCGCAGGCTGGCAGTACGTTCGCCCCAGTCGGGAGGATAATTTAGACCAATCGAATATCCAACCCGACTTTCCTTGGCGTATCCGTGGCGTTTCAGCACGCCCTGCCAGACTGCTTCGACTTCTGCGCAGGTAACGCCCGGTTTAGCCATACTCAGCGCTTCATCTCCACCCGCAACGATGACCTCGGTCAGGCGTACTATTTCATCGGGCGCGGGGCCGATATGCATGGTCCGTGTTAACGGCGCGTGATAGTGCCGCCTGGCAGCGCCAATTTCCATCACCACCAGGCCATTATCCGGCAAGGGTTCATCGGTCCAGGTTAAATGCGGGGTGCTGGTTCCCTCCCCCACCTGGATTAGCGGGCACAGGCTGGTATAGTCGCCGAACTTGTTATCGAAGCCGGTAATCTGCGTATGGTAAACATCGGCAATCACCTCAAACTGGCGTACCCCGGGCCGCAGCCCGGAAATTGCCTTGTTCATGGTATCGGTGACTATGTGGCCGGCTTCCCGCATATAGACCAGTTCGGCCTCGGACTTGACCAGGCGTGCCCAGTTTACGATTTCATGATTATCCGCAATCGTGGCATTTGGCAGGCCCGCGGTAATATGTCGATGCGCCCGGGCCGTGTAGTAATGGGCATCGAGTTCGACGCCGATGCGTGACGACCCCCAGCCACGCGCGATGACTAGATCACATAACTCGTCGAAAGGATGTTTGACCGGATGATGCACCAGCGGTTCGGAAAAGCCGATGATATTGTTATCGGGAATATCAGTAGTAATACGGGCCGATTTTGCATCCTGCGCGCGACCGAACCATATCGGTGTGCTTTCCTGCAGATGCAGCAGCACCGCCTGTGGTGTATAAAAAGACCAGCCATCGAAACCGGTTAACCAGGCCATACTGGCCGGGTCCTGGCAGATCAGCAGATCGAAGCCTGCAGTCTCCATGCGTTGTTTTACATTGTTTACACGTCGTTCGTATTCAGATTTCTGGAAGGGTTTTTTATAGCTCATCGATTACTTCTCTTTTCAGGCAGCCAGGTAGATAACCGGCCCACGCACAATATGTCGGATTAAATCATCACGGCAGTAGTGCTTGATTATAACCAGCAAGCTTGCGCAAGACAGCAATACAAAAAAATACCCTGCATTAACTATACTCGTAGCTATCCATGTGCATGATCGAGGTCGATTGTGCGCTATTTTAATATGCGGTCCCAGGTGCAGGGGAATGATTGGATATGAATAAAATGATGCGTTATTCATTGATCGCGTTAGCGATCGCAGCCTTTTATGCCGCGCCGACAACTTATGCTCAAGTGTATAAGTGGACAGACAAAAATGGCAAGGTGCATTTCACCGACAAGCCACCCAAGCACCTCAAGCTGGAACCAGAAGTTGTCAACATTACGCCCAAAAAGACAGCGTCAGCATCTAAATTTCCTGCCATAGCGAAACTGGAGCCGATCAAAAATTCTGCCGCCGCCGATGCTAAAACGGTGGTGCTCGAGCACCTGTCAATTGAATACAAGGGAAATACTGATGACGAAAACGCGCTCGGCAAGACTTATAAATATACGCGGGAGGCAAGGAGAAAGGCTTCGCGATTGCGCCAAAGTGATAAAGCTCCGCCATCGGCCCTGCCCTGTATACATGAAGGTAACCTGACTCTCAATAATGCAAATTACATTATCAAGCGAGTAAATTTCGGTCAGTCTTTTAACGAAGTTTTTGCAGACTATGGCTATGCGGTTGCAGCCGATAAAACCTTTGCCCTGCAGGAAAATACAAGTATCGATTTAAGCCTGGCGGCAGTCGTCACCGATATTCGACTAGCTCATTGCGGTAGCAGGAGCGCACCCGATCTGCGCACTTTCACCCAAAATTCGACCTACCTGAAAATCGAGTGGACCGTGTTCGACAACCTCGCCCGACGGGTTGTTTTCAAAACCACATCGGAAGGCGTTGACGATAGCTTCAAAAAACCGCCCAGATTTAATGGCGCTGCCATTAGTGCGTCGCTGGCTTTTCGCCAGGCCACCGAGTATTTACTGGCGCAACAGGAATTTGTCGATATCCTGCTGGCAAACACCAGTCTCAATACTGGATTTTCAGACGAAGGCGGTAGCATAAAGGACATAAAAATTGTGCATGGAAATCCGGGTACCAAATTCGTCAGCAAAACCGGGGAAATCGAAAAAGCCTCGGTGACCATTAGAACCGCTGGGGGACATGGCAGCGGTTTCGTGATCTCTGCCCCGGGCTATGTTTTAACCAACTATCACGTGGTTGCTCAGAACAAGGAAGTGATTGTCATCATAGGCGGCAAGGAACAGCGCGCAGTGGTGGTACGCAGCAACCCCGACAGGGATGTGGCCCTGCTGAAACTCGAGCGGAGTTTTGACGCCGAACCGATGCATATCGATGCGCACGATGTCAGCCTGGGCGAAGAAATCTATGTCGTTGGTACACCGCTTGACGAGCGGCTCGATTTTTCCATCAGCCGCGGCATAATTTCTGCCAGGAGAACGCTGGACGAGAAAAGCTATTACCAGACCGATGCCGCGGTTAATCCCGGTAACTCGGGCGGACCTGTATTTAACAGTTCGGGTAACGTCATTGGAATCACGGTGGCGGGCCTGTTCACCAGGGATGGCGGCTCCAGGAATATCAATTACGTCATACCGATACTCGATGCACTGGATGCGTTAAAGATAAAAATGTGATCGAAGGGGTCAGTGTCAATTGATATGTCGTGCTACTCGAACGCCTGCTATAGGACGAAATTCTTGCCGAAGGAAATCAACAAAGCTGTTATTATTAAAACAGTTTAAAATTGCTAGCAATCAAAGGTTGACCCAACTGTGAAAATACGAATCCCCTGTATTCTACTTTGCTTTTTCGCTTTACCTGTATGGGCGGCAAATCCTGTCTGGCTTGAGGGTAAGACAGATGAGCGATATGAAATTACCGTTTATCGCAGTGCTTCATGCGGTTGCTGTAAAGGCTGGATAAACCATCTTAAAGATCATAATTTTGACGTAATAGATATTGCTGTCGATGATGTCAATAAATTCAAATTACAATTTAATGTCCCATCACAAGCGGCATCTTGCCATACGGCAACTGTAAATGGAGTCACCATTGAAGGCCACGTGCCCGCACAAGACATAAAACGCCTGCTGACGGATAAAGGCGACATTAGATTACTGGCGGTACCCGCAATGCCTTCTGGTACTCCGGGAATGGATACACCAGGCGCACCAAAAGATCCGTTTCGTGTTTATTCTGTAAGCCAGGACGACCAGGTAGACGTCTATCAGTTTTATAGTAATTACTGATCTGGATGAAAAGCCGTGTCTTCACGGCAAATAGCCGATGCTTTAACCGAGTGCCAGCGTAATTCCCGTAACTAAACATGCTTCAATCACCGGATTAATCGGCACTGATTCGTTAGATAGGCCCGGACGTATTATCGTGGCGAGCGAGCATTCGGGCCAGACCCTGCATCGTCACCACACCCCTGTACCGCCCCTCGTCAACGACAAATATGTAGCCGGTATCGCCCTGTTCCATCATGGCCAGCGCCTTGATGACGGAAGAAGCGGAGGTAACTGAAAGATGTGGTTCCTGCAGGTAGAGATCGACCGGGTTGTCGAGTAGCTGATTCGCGGAGGACTCCATATCCTGTACGTTGGATACCTGCTCGCCCAGAATCCTGGCCATTTCTACCAGGTACTCTGGAAGACAGTAGCTCTTGAGAATATTTTTCAACGTGACCCGCCCGGTTATGAGGCCGTTATCATCGCAAAACGGCAGACCGGGTGTATTCGCCTGGGAACACTCCGTGAAAACTTCCCTGACTTTCATGCCAGCTTTTGCGACCCTGGTGGGAACCAGCAACTGTTCCAGGTTCATGCGAATTCACCTGTAATCATTTCTTAGAGATAGCGAAAATATACATAAAAACTGGCGATACCAATACTCAACAACATCATTGGAAATGCAATCAGCATGAAAGGCAGGAAACGAATTCGATGACCCGCGCGCTCGGCGAAACCGGCAACAATAAGGTTGGCACTTGCCCCGACGAGAGAACCATTGCCGCCCAGGCAAGCACCCAGTGCCAGCGACCACCACAACGGCATGAGGTTTTCGGCGCCCCCAAAGGTCGGTGCCATGGATTTGATCACCGGGATCATGGTAGCTACAAACGGTATGTTATCCACGACTGCCGAAGCGATTGCCGACACCCACAGAATGATCAGGGCCGTAATGGTAAGGTCAGCCTCGGTATAGTTGATTACCAGGTCCGCGAGAATTCTCAACGCACCGGCCTCTTCAATTCCCTTGACTGCAATAAACAGCCAGATGAAGAAGAATATAGTGATCCACTCGACCCCGCCGAACGTCTTGTTAACCTCCTCCGACTGCTCCTCTGCATCGTTCTTGAGGTTGGACAAAAGCAGTAACAGGGCTGCGCCGAACATGGCGATGGTGGCGGGTTCAAGCTGCAGTGGGTGCGCCAGTACAAAGCCTGTTATTACCAGGGCAAGTACAAACAACGACTGTTTCAACAGTTTCACATCCGTTATTGCTTC
>JBATHL010000156.1:0-1802 GCA_049666745.1 Gammaproteobacteria bacterium | reverse complement strand
TACCCGGGGATTAAAGGCGGTTAAACGGTTCTTTCCAAACTGGACAACTCACAATTGAGTGCAGGGTTTCGGCGGATTTCTGCCAGGTAACTACACCCCGTCATTTGGTTTCATGGCAATTGCCTGTAATTCTGCTAGTCTTCAATTCGTCATCATTAATGTGCACGATTGAACATGAACTCAAGCCCGGAAAAGAATAAATCATCATCACCCGTGCTTGTGTTGCTGCTCTATTTTCTTTCCGGGGCTACTGCCCTGGTATATGAAGTGGTCTGGTCGCGCATGCTGATACATGTATTCGGATCAACCGCCGTTGCGCTGGGTACTGTGCTCGCCGCATTTATGGCCGGCATGGCGGTTGGCAGTTGGTTGATAGGGAAGGCGGCCGATAAGAACAGTAATTGTCTGCGACTCTATGCTTTTCTTGAAATCGGCCTGGCAGTGGCGGCGTTGGTCTCACACATCCTGCTAAGCCGGATCGGTCCCGCTCACCTTGCACTGCATGATTTTTTTGATTTCTCCGACGCTGTTTTTGGTGTTGTTCGTTTTCTGCTGGCATTTTCACTGGTTATGGTACCCACAATCTTAATGGGTGCTACCTTACCCGTTCTGGCCCGTTATCTTGTGAACAGGCGCGGCAAGGTGGGTATCAACCTGAGCACACTCTATGCGACCAATACCTTTGGCGCGGTAAGCGGTGTGTTGATAACCGGTTTCTACCTGATTGGCACCTATGGCGTTCATGTTCCGGTATATGGAGCTGTAACGGCCAATATCCTGATCGGTTGTATTGCCTGGTTGGTATCGTTACATACCGTGGATTCACCAATTACCGATTCAACTTTGGTTTCCATGCCGGATACAAGTCAACCCGGCAAGCAAGCATCTATCGACCCGCTTACATTTCGTATCATCCTGGTGGGTCTGGGTATTTCCGGATTTACCTCGTTTGCCTATGAAATCTACTGGACCCGGTCGCTGGTGTTTATCCTTGGTAACTCCACCTATGCGCTGACCACCATGCTCAGTGCGTTTTTGAGCGGGATCGCCATCGGTGGTTACCTGATCCGCTTCGCGCTTGAGTACATGAAAGACCGGCTCGTCACTTTTGGATTTATC
This sequence comes from Gammaproteobacteria bacterium, assembly GCA_049666745.1. Lineage (GTDB taxonomy): Bacteria > Pseudomonadota > Gammaproteobacteria. Next base: position 683 of record JBATHL010000156.1, on the reverse strand, counting down.
CAGGTTTTGCTGGGAATATTTTCCGCGCTGGCCTTGCCGTTGTTGTTCTTCATTTCCGACCCCCAGTCCATGAACCAGTATCTTCTTGAAACTTCTGACCAGGTATTTACGCTGATTTTTACGAGTTTCGGGGTGGCGTTTTTAGTCATGCTTGTTCCTGCCATCCTGATTGGCGCAACATTTCCACTTGTCGGTGAGATTGTCGTCAAAGACCTGCAAAAGACAGGTTCATCCGTTGGAAGAATTTACGCAATTAACACGCTTGGAAATGTTTTGGGCGCCCTGATGCCGGGGCTCATATTGCTTTCCTTATTGGGGATTCAGAAAGGCATACTGCTGATGGCGGTCCTTAATGTGGCGCTTGGATTTGTTGTTCTTGCCCGGACACTGACCCGGAGTCAGCGTCACCCTGCATGGCGGTATGCGCTGCCCGCGATTTTAGTCCTGACGTTGATTGCCATGAGTCGTACACCACTGCAATTCCAGTTTCCATCAGAGGGCGAACAGGATTATTTCAAGACGACGTTTTATCGTGAGGGCCCCCTTGCAACCACCAAGGTCTACGTGGATACCAGGGCCATGGAAAAGCACATGAGCGTGGATGGCATCGTGATCGGTGGAACCGGGTTCGTTGAGTTCAAACAGTTGCTGCTTGCGCATTTGCCAAAGTTGCTGGTGGATGA
>JBATHL010000155.1:0-23234 GCA_049666745.1 Gammaproteobacteria bacterium | reverse complement strand
CACCTGATCTACGCTGATGAAAACACTTCATGAAACAAAGTTCGCTAACACAAAAAAATCTTTTAAACCCATATCATTACCAAAACCGAAACTAGATTGCGGTGTCCTCCTTGGTTAAGTTTTTTGCAGAAAAGGCCGCCTGGCGTTCCCGTTTCAGGCGCTTCTGTATCAACACCGGACAGATGTGATCATCCGAGTAAACCACCTGGCAATGCAGGCAGAAAAGACATTCATTGACATTGATATTGCCTTCGGGATGGATTGCCTGAACCATGCATTCGTTAGCACAACGCTGACAGGGACTGCCACATTCCTTGTAACGCTTGAGCCACGCAAACATGCGCATCCTGCCCGGAATGGCCAGTGCCGCACCCAGTGCGCATAAGTAACGACAATAGAAACGTTCAATAAAAATTCCCGGCAGCAGCACTGCCAATGCAAAAACCACGTAAGGCCAGTCACGTAAAAATTTAAGAATGATGGCGGTCTTGAAAGGTTCGACTTCCGCCAGGCGCTCAGCCCATTCCAGCGAGTACAGTGATAAACCGAATAACAAGAGGAAAATCAAATACTTGATGGTCCAGACGCGCTCATGGATGGCCCAGGGCACCGCGACCTGCTTTATCCTGAGTAACTTGGCAACCCGGTTTATCAATTCCTGCAGCGCACCAAACGGACATAACCAGCCGCAATAAGGTCCTCGACCCCAGAACAACAATGCGGCCGCCACCGCCCCCCATAAAATGAAAATGAGTGGCTCCATCAGGAAATAACCCCAGTCGAAGCCACTCACCAGGGCGTTAAACATGGCGAGGATATTAACCACGGATAATTGGGCATTGAAGTACCAGCCAATACCGAACAACGTAAAGATCAGAAATCCGATACGAATACGATCGGTGTATTTGGGTCTTTTGACCAGCCAGTCCTGGAAGAAAAAGATCAGCGTGAGTGCGGCCAGGGCAAAGCCAAGCACGACGATTTGCGCCAGCTTCAGCTGCCACATCTTTTTCCAGATCGGCTCGGCCATTGCGGACTGGCCTGTCGAAGTGGTTTCATCTCCTTCCGGCACTTTCATTTCAGTGAAACTCAGGTATTTTTCCGGCGGGCTGTAATCAAGATCAAATGTCAGGAAAGCTTTCTTTGTCGGGCCGATGTTCCGCCCTACCAGTAACTCCAGTTTCCAGGCTGTTGCTGCGTTAAATTGCACATCGGCCGGCGTCCTGAACAAATCCACATCTTTTAGTCCGGGTGCTCCCTCGGCAGCCAGGCGTCGCAAGCGTTTATGATAGTTGTCATGGAAGCGGATGGAGGTATCACCCTGAACGATCTGGAAGCGGTCAAAAATACCGCCGCGCACGTAACCAGAGCCCTTGAATGAAAAACGCCCATCGCCCGCCAGTAAAATCGCCTGCTCGCCTGGTTTCAATTTTTTCAGGAGATTGCGGTACTCATTTTCACCCAGCAGGCTGCGACCGATGCTGGGTATGGAAACGATAGCAGCGTAAAGTTCGATAAATATTTCATCAGCCTCACCTTCTTCGGGAAATTCGAGTGCGAGGGGATTACCCGAATCCGCGAAAGCCTGATTGATCTGTTGCAGACTGATTTTAAGACGCCGTACCGAACCATCGCTGATCAGGCCCAACCAGTCTTCAATTTCATTGATGTCCTGGTTCACCGAGGCCACCGGTCCGGCTGGTTTGCGCTCGGCCCTGAGTCCGGACAGACCATATAAACGGGCAACCTTGATAGCACTGAGCAGGATAGTGTCGTCCATCACCATCACCGTCACCGTAGCGCCGGTCACGATATCGATGTTGTGGTCTTGTGTGCCGCGCACCAGTTTACCCACGTCCAGCCCTTCGTACGCCTTGAGTACCGCGGTGATGCGTTTTTCCGGGATACCTATCAGTACGATCGGCTCATGATGCTCGACCAGCAAAACTTTGCGTATCACGCCTTGCATATCCATGGCCACAAGCTGATGAATCGGTTTACCGGAATAGCCGGTTGTATTCATGAAATCTGAAGTCAGAAAGACAAAGCCGAGCTGCTGCCCTTGCTGATAAGCAGGTGCTACCAGTGGATCACCAGTGGCTGAACCCAGCCTGTCGGCGCCTGGAAAAATCTCCTGCGGACTGATTGCATCGATAAAACGCGGCAGTTCTGAACCCGCATGGGCAACGCCAACAGCAAGCAGGCATTGAATCAGCAGCAGCACCAAAAGCCGTATCATCAAGCCACGGTAATCCCGGCAAGCTGTTCTCGTCCTGGTCAATTCACGAAATAATCGGGGTGAGGCGGTGAAACCTTGGGCACAATTCACGTAGTGGCAATCTAATGTGTGGGAAGATACGATTATGCGAGTGATCAAACAGCCACCAAATGACTTAAATCAATTCATGATGAAGTCAAGACCGGGACAATGAGCCTCTCGGAGGGTAAGTAAACATGTTATCAACCAGGGTGAATACCACTGCTGACCTGATGTCCATCGCGTTACAGGCGGAACGTGAAGCTATTCGGCGTTATTCTGAGTTGTCCATCCGGATGCGCGAAGCCGGCAATGAATCCGCTGCCGCCCTGTTCGAGCGTATGGTTATCGAAGAACAGGAACATGAACGGCTGTTGCTGGAATGGATGGCACGGGAATCTATCGATGAGAATCCCGAGATCGGTCCCATACGCTGGCGCGAACCCCGGGTATCGACCACTTATGACGACGAGGCCCGCAACCCCCACCATAGCACTCCATACAAGGCACTGGCGTTTGCCGTACATAACGAGGAAATCGCGTTTCGTTTTTATACCCATGTTGCGTCAGAGTCGGACAATGAAGTCGTGCGCAAATACGCTGAAATCCTGGCGCGCGAGGAACTGGGGCATGCCGCTTTACTCAGGGCCGAACGCCGACGCGCCTATCACGCAGAACGTAACACCGGTCTGGCCGAACCCGTGCTCGATCCCAGGGCCATCCATAGCGAAGCCGACCTGTTGGCGGCAGCGATTCACATTGATCATCGTCTTGTCGATACGATGACTATGATCACAACCGACTCTCCTCTACTGGTCGCCCTGGCCCGCGAAGTAGACCAACAGATCAGCTGTAATGAAAATACCCTTGCCAGTTTGGCGATGAGTAGTAAAGACCTGCCCGGTGACGCCATCTCCAGCAACCTGGCGCAAATTGAGTCTTATCATGAACATATGGCGGAAAAAACCAGTACCCCCGACTCGAACCTGCAACGACTCAGCAGCTATTGCGACCGCAGCTTTGCTTTCTACGATGCCATTGTCGAGAACACCCTCGATGAGGCAATCATGCTTGCTGCACAAGGATTGACATCGTCAGCGCTTGATCGAATCGGTGTTATGAAACAAATTTTTGGAGACACGCATACATCCGCAGAAACCTGAGTACGATTTCGCATCGATTGAGTGGACGCTCGAGTCCTGTGCCGATGTCCACCTGGCAAGGGTGCTGTTTCATCTTCACAGTATCAGCTCTATGCAAATTTCCTATGCAGTGAATATCCTGACATACAACAGCGTTCGGATTAGAATGCATTGAAAATACTGAGGGTCTTCCAATGTGGCCAAAAACACATCTAACCGATTTGCCAGGTGTCAAGCATCCAATAATTCAGGCACCAATGGCGGGTTCTACAACCGTAGAACTGGTGGCTGCGGTCAGTAACGCGGGCGGCATCGGGTCGATGGGATATTCAGAAACACCGAGTGCGACAATAAGGGAAGATGCACGGAAAATTCGAAAGTTAACCGACAAACCCTTCAACCTTAATTTCTTTGCCCATGATGCGCCCGCTAACGAGCCGGATGTAATCGAATCAGCGCGAGAAAGACTCAAGCCGTTTTATTCCGCGGCTGGGTTGAGCGAAATACCACGGGATGTCAGCAAACCACTACTTACATTCACTGAAGAAAGACTTGAGCTTCTGCTCGACATCAAGCCTCCGTTAGTCAGTTTTCATTTCGGATTACCAGGGTCCGCAGCGCTCGAATCACTAAAGAAAGCCGGATGCCGAATACTTTGTTCTGCAACTACCACGGCCGAAGCCATTAGCCTGGAGCAATCCGGGGTGGATATCGTTATTGCCCAGGGATGGGAGGCTGGAGGTCACCGGGGGAGTTTTGATGTGAATCATGACGATCACGGGGTTGGCACCATGGCACTGGTGCCGCAAATCGTCGATGCTGTTAATATTCCGGTGATCGCTGCCGGTGGAATCGCAGATGGCAGGGGTATAGCTGCTGCTCTTATGTTGGGAGCCAGCGGTGTACAGATGGGAACCGCATTCCTCTCATGTGCGGAAGCAAACGTCAGTGATGTGCACCTGGAGGCAATACGAAATGCCAGGGACGATGATACCCGCTTAACCAAAGCCTTTTCAGGCAGGCCAGCCCGGGCCAGGAGAAATAACTATATCGAATCAATGGCTGCCCAGCGTCTCGCGTTGCCGGATTTTCCAACCATGTACACGTTAAGTGACCCATTGCGGAAAGCCTCCGACGATACCCTGGACAATAGATTTCTTCTTTACGGGCAGGCGGCAGCGCTCAATAGAGAAATGCCGGCGACCGAGTTGGTACAGACACTTGTCGCGGAAACCCGGAACCTTCTCGAATAGAGGATCCGTTGCTAACCGTTTGCCGCCCCTGACCTCTACTTTTTTCGTCAGCTTGCGAAAACACAGACCCTGAAATCGCCCAACACCTGCAGCGGTTAACAATGCAGAACCGAAACTCAGACCTCGAGCCAGGCCAGTGATCAGGATCTCTCTAATCGTCAGTTTTTTGGTTTGCAATATTGTTGAATCTCGCCTAGTTTAAGTCTCAATCAAGAACAAACAATTCAGCAAGTGAACGCTATGCATCGCAAACGTCCAAAGCATCGATCGTTACGCTCCGGAGCAGCCCTGATCTTCTTTGCAGGGCTGATCGCTTTACTGTTGCTGGTGATAAACCATGATCAGGAAAATTCGAATAGCGCCATCGTACCTGAAACGCTGCGTATAGGGATTCTGCCCGATCAGGATCCTGAAACGCTGCGGCGGCGTTTTGCGCCGATACTGAAATACCTGTCGACTGCTCTGCAAATACCCTGCGAGTTACGGGTCCCCGAATCATATGAGCATCTGCTAGAACTTTTTCATAACGACGAAATCGACCTGGGTTATTTTGGTGGCTACAGTTTTGTAAATGCGCGGCAACAGGATCGGGCAGTGCCCCTGGTTATGCGTCGAATAGACACCCGGTTTACCAGTCTTTTCCTGGTTCATGCAAATAGCACGGCACAAAAAATGGACGATCTGCAGGGCAAGCGTATAGGGTTTGGCTCTGCGTTATCGACCTCCGGGCATTTGATGCCGCGATATTTTTTACAGCAAATGAAGATGGAACCTGAGGAATATTTCAGCCGCGTTGCGTATTCGGGCGCGCATGACAAGACGGTTTACTGGGTGCGCGATGGAGTGATCGATGTCGGTGCAGCAAATGCCAACACCGTACGTTCGATGCTTGGTCGAAACCTGGTCGGCTCCGATGAAATCCGCATTTTATGGGAGACACCCCCATACGCGGACTACGTCTGGGCGGTAAAACCGGCTATCGACGAAAACATGCGTCTGCATATCCGGGATGCATTTTTAGAGCTGTCGCCAGACGTTGAAGAACACAAAGCCATATTAGAGGCATTAAATGCCTCGGGTTATGTACCGGCCGATACCGAATTCTTCTCCAACCTGGAGACAATTATTCAACAATTCGAAGCGGATGTTGCTGCTGATCCAGACCGACAGAGTTAAAGCTTGCAAGTCACGTCATCCCATCAGCAGCAACAGTTTTCATACCTGGCGATTACCATCATTGTGCTGGCGCTCGCCGTTGGCCTGGTGCGATGGCAGGAACACGGCCAGAAGGAAATTTCTGATCAGATCGATACGCATCGACTTATCATCTATGAAAGCAGCAAAATCAAGCAGGAACTTGCGCAGATTTATTTCCACACGATCTACCGGACATTCGCCAGCGAGCCGGGTGTCAGGAATAGCCTCGCATCGCAGCAAAACCTGTACGGCACTCGCTTCAACCTGTCGGTATCGCTCTACACACTCCAATCCCAGTTAGGTACCCTGATCCGACTGCTGGAGAAAGTCGAACCGCAAGATAGATTGATCAAAAAACTAAAACTTCAGTTAAGGCAGTTTCAGGATATGGAGCCATTATTCCGTTCTGACAGTAAAGACAGCACTGACAGGACTTACCTGTCTCTCAAGGGCATCGCGCTGACCATTCAACAGGCAGAGGGGCTGCAAAATCTTGAATACAAACAGCTGACTGAAAAACTGGACGTTATGACCCACCGCGACAACAGCACTTTAATCGGATTTCTGGTTACGCTGGTACTGCTCAGTTATCTACTGATTCGGTGGGCTTCGAATCGGATCAAGGCCACCCAGGACAGCTTTACCGCGGAGCTGGAAGACAAGAATGCCGAACTCGAGCGCTTCGTTTACACGGTCTCGCACGACTTACGCACCCCGCTGGTCTCGATAAAAGGCTTCGTTGGTTTGTTACTAAAAGATATCGCTTCAAACGATACCGAAAAGGTGCTTACCGATGTCAAGCGGATCAACCGGGCAGCAGATGTTATGGCCGAACTGTTAGAGGGGCTGCTGGAGCTGAGCCGGATTGGTCGTGTTATCAATCCGCCCGTGTCGGGTTCATTAACAAGGCTCGTACGCACGGCCGTCGAACCCCTGCAGGATAAAATCGAACAGCGTGGTATAACGCTTGTGATCGAAGAGAAAATGCCAGTTTTTTGGGGCGATCAATTACGGCTATCCGAGGTATTTCAGAACCTGGTTGAAAATGCGATCAAGTTTATGGGCGATCAACCTGCGCCCCGGATCGAGGTTAGCGCCAGAGTTGATAATAATATGCTTGTCTGTGCGGTCAAAGATAATGGCATCGGAATCGATCCAGAGTACCAGGACCGGGTATTCAATCTGTTTGAACGCCTGAACCCGGAGATCGACGGCACCGGCATCGGGATGCCCCTGGTAAAGCGCATTATCGAGGCGCATGGCGGAACGATCGAGATCGAGTCCGGGGGTGCGCAAACGGGATGCACGATTATCTTCACGCTACCGGTGCAACCAGACCACGAAACTTGAGCAGACCTGTACTTCATGTCTCCATGGTACCGGTCTATTTAATAATCAGCAGATCATCAATGGAAATTTGCCCTGGATTGTCAAACAGTTGCCATTTATTCCTGGCGATACGCTTAAAAGCTTCTTTGAAGCGTTGATCTTCAGCCTTACTGTTGTCGGCATTTCGAATCAATATGCGGTGGATCTGGGCCGGGTAACGGTGGGCTATATCGCCGTAGACCTCGGGGTCTTGCTCGCCGCTATCGCCAACCAGAATAAATTGACGTTCAGCATAGTGCTGCAGAATCGGCTCAATTTGACCGGGTTTGGTCTCGGTGCCCTTTTTAAATAAATTCAGCAGGGTCTCGTCGCGAAAGCGTACATCTTTCAAGTCCAGCGTCGCCCAGGGGAATCCCGCGCTACGGATAAAATCATACAATGGGTCATACAACTGCCAGGGACTGGAAGAAACATAGTGTATCGTGACACCGTGTTCAACCAGGCGTTGAAACAACTTCGGCATACCCGAAACTTCCTCGAAATCCTTAAGCAAGCTGTTGTCAAGTAATCGCTTGTGGTCCGTGACATTGGAGACCTTTATGGTGTCGTAGATATCACTGATTACACTAATGCCGTCACGGGGTACCAATTTCACCTGGCCCTTGAATTGTCGTTTATCGTTATCCTGCAATACTGCAAAAAATTCCAGGCGGCCCTGGTTGGAAAAAGCTTTTACGACCTCCGCCCGGAGCTTCAGTATGGTGAAAGTTTTGCCGTTTGCTGCTGACACCGGCAGCGTAATATCCTGACCGGCAATTCGAATAACAAGGGTTTTATCCCGCTCGTTATCCGCGATCAGCAAGTTGGTACGCTGGCGAAAATTCCGTTCATTTCCCGAGGCCACTGTTAAGCCGTACTCGGAATTCAACAAGCTGGCTATCGCCTCTTTTCTCAGCACACTATTTTGTGGTTCGTAAATCCAGGCATGTATGGGTATGTGCCAATACGCGTTGTCATCATTAAGCCAGGCCGCGGTGTTAAAAAAGGTAATATGCTCATCGTACTTGAGATTTGATACTGTTCCCGGGATGTCGCCAGTACTAGCAAACGCACAGTTGTCCCAGCCGTAGCCCCATCGCCATGACAATAAGGAACAAGGCTGGCCACCTAAGCGCACCGCCTGGTACATAAAATCGGCTGCGAGCGAAAACGCCTGTCGAACCTTCTCTTCCGGTAGCCTGTACTGGCTGCTAATTTTCGGGGTATATTCGACCCCGGTTGCTACGACACACTGCCTGAGCTCCTCATCTGCGAGCTTACGTTTTGTGTATCCATCCACGGTGCTGCCACGCCAATACACTTTATCGTGCGCCACACAACAGGATTCCCACGGTGGCTTATCGCCAAAATGGCTGGTGAATCCCGGTAATGCCTGCGCTAATAGCTCCCAGCTTTTCGATTGACCACCACTGCAGCCGTCGCTGGTAAAGGCCGTTATGTCGCTATCGCCTTGTACAGTCTGCAGTTGCCGCAAGCGCAGCTCTTCGAATTCACGAGCGCCTTCTTCTGACCAGGACTGGGCGTTTACGAGGGAAGTCATCAATAACCCGGCCAGGAAAAGACCGCATCGGGGGATAATAGTTTTCTTCATTTATTGCTTGTAATCATATGCGAAGATCATCTGCAAAACGGGACTGCAGATAATGAGGTACGTCGATTTCAGGCATCAGATCCGGCTTTTCGAGCGGCAGTTACCGACTGCATGCGTTTGTTATGAGCTCCCTCCCGGTGGAAGTCAATTTACCCATATCCCATTGGTCACCTGGCAATCTATAGCATCCAGGGCCATATGCACAGATAAGCCAATACCAACGAGTCTTATCTTAGGCATCTTTGGCACAAAGCAAAGCGCAACGTAAAAAAAGATAAACCACAACTCATGTAATGGATGGAATCCAATACTACAGCGATTTGGGTCGTATATCGGATTAGCAAATACGTGATCTATATCTACCAGCATTGTAGCGATCATTAAAAAGTAAGCTAGCTTCCAGTTTTCCCTAAAGAAGAGGCTAGTTAGTACAGCCGGGGTAAGAAAGTGCAAGGTTAAGTGAAACATGTGTCCTTTGCTCAAGCTCTCGAGCAGATAGCAGCAGCGTTGAAAGGTTTCTGAACTGATAACATATTACCACTTCATAATTGGATGTCTGCTGCTGGCTGAAGATTGTCTTCCGGGATGTGCTCACAAGAGTCTGTTACCCGGAAAACAGACACTCAAATTAGATTGATCATCGCTAAAGACCAACCCAAAGAGGTCCCTCGCCTGAGCGAAAAACCGGATAAATCGAAGGCATCGCACTAACTGGCGACCCTAAGCATCGCGTATTCTAATACCATTCAATAATTAGTTGCGAAAAGAGACTTTTATCACCAATCTCCTCGTTTAAGAACTAGAGCAACAAGGCTTCATCGATAAACACTGCATTATCGAATAACCCGAACGCGAGGTGCCCAAATGCAACTGAGTAACCAGAACAATACGGCCACAACACTGCCAGCGCAAACTGGAATTGATACTTACGACCTGGCTGCAGACATGGTCGAAGATAGCTTCGAAAATATCCCTGAGACGAGTCGAACAACGGAATCGATAAAAAGTAATTGGGGCCTTCAGCCGCGATGGTTGCTAGCTTCGCTGATGTCCGTACCACTGGTTGCAACAGTGTTTTGGTGGCTCGGTACACGGTTGTTCGATTCCAGACTGAGCTTTTTCGAATACCATCAGTTTACGGTACTGGTAATGGGAGTCATAGCGGGCGGCTACCAGCTTTACTTCTGGACACAGCGAAATAATGTTCAGCTGAGTGCAAAATGCATGAAAATTCGCCTTGATGACCAGGTTCCCTTCTGCCCGCATTGGGTCTGGGCCTACAGCTTCCTTTATTACCTTATGATCGGTCTGACTGTAATTTCAATACAGGACCTGGCCGACGGGGTTCACCTTATCTTCGGTGGCTTAATGTTGCTAACAACTGGTGCGCTTATCTTTTACCTGTACCCAACCAATGTACCCGAGTCTTATCGGCATTTCGAGATCGATAACCTCTCGACCCGTTACCTTGCATTCATTCAGTCAATGGATAGCAGCCGGAACGCTTTTCCAAGTATGCACTGTGCAATCGCCACCTACATAGGTCTCGCTATTGCAGGTTTACCCGCAATCGGACCGTGGTTGGGATATGGATACATCGTCGTCGTTGCTATTAGCTGCGTTGTTGTAAAACAGCACGTAATTATTGACACCCTCGCCGGTGTCGGACTCGGTGCAGTAATATTTTTCCTCAACCAATGGTTAGCCCTGGTGGTGTAGCAAACACGTGGACTTTAGGGAAAGGGGGGATTAATCTTCACAGTTCATCTTAGGATTTAAAGATGCCAGATAAACAAGTCCCGGGAAGTTGCTTTTGCGGTGTAGTGCAGTTCACTATAGAGCTTCCTACGTTATTTTGCGGACATTGTCATTGCAGCATGTGCCGGCGCCCGCATGGCGCAGCATATGTGACCTGGACTGCAGTACCTCCCGACCGACTAAAGGTTATTGCCGGTGAAGAGCAGATAACCCGCTTTGAGAGTTCCCCCCCGCAAGCGGTGCGCAGTTTCTGCAGTATCTGTGGCAGCCATCTATTTTGCCAGGGGGACGAAGATGTAGTCGACATTGCTCTGGCAGCTTTACACGGGCCCATCGATCGCTTACCTGAAGCGCACTACTACTACGATTCGCGCGCCGACTGGGTAGAAGTGAACGACGATCTTCCCAGACTCGGCGGCGCGAACGGCATTCAACCACTTGATTGAGGTACGCAAGGACTGCTTCGTACAGGGAAATTTTTCTTACGTCATTCCGCTTGCGCGGGGATGACTTACAATTTACCCGGTTGAGCGCAGCGCTGAAATACGAGGCCGATGAACGTAATTCCGGGGACAATACACTAATTAGCCAGGCCAACCTGTTAGCATTAAGAGAATAGGTATACTGCCCCCTGATTACCCAAAGGGACCTCAATTTGATTCCGCCGCGCTTACCTGTTGAAGATATTCTGGACAACCTCAGGCAAACCCTGTTTGCGCGTCACGAGGTTGTACTCGAAGCGCCGCCCGGTGCGGGAAAAACCACGTTGATTCCGCTTGCGCTGATGAATGAGCCGTGGCTCGCCGGCCAGAAAATCCTGATGCTGGAGCCACGACGAATCGCCACGAAGTCTGCCGCGCATCGTATGGCAAGCCTGATCAACGAGCATCCCGGTCAAACCGTTGGTTATCGAATGCGACTGGATACCCGGATCAGCAAGCAGACCAGAATTGAAATCATTACCGAGGGGATTCTGACACGAATGTTACAGCAGGATCCCGCGCTGGAAGATGTGGGTCTGGTGATCTTTGATGAATTCCATGAACGTAATCTGGATTCAGATCTGGCGCTAAGCCTTTGCCTGAAAGGACGCTCGCTATTTAGAAATGATCAGGGGCAGAAAGGCAATCCGTTAAAAATCCTCGTCATGTCCGCGACCCTGGACAGCAGCACGATAGCGCAGCTTTTAGGTGATGCACCCATCGTGAAAAGCGAAGGCAGGGCATATCCCGTGGATGTCATCTACGGTCGCGCCAGCCAGCCGAGGGAGCGGATAGTCGAACGTATGGTAACGACGATCAAACAGGCGCTCAGCGATAACCCGAACAGTAGCGTGCTCGCTTTCCTGCCGGGCCAGGGGGAGATACATCGCATCAACGATGAACTTTCATCCTGGTTGCTCGAACGTCAAAGCAAAGACATCCATCTGCGCCCTTTATTCGGTAACCTGTCGATCGACGATCAACAGCAGGCCATCGCTCCCCTTTCAGGCAATGAGTCAAACGATCAAAAAGTCGTGCTTGCGACTAACATTGCCGAAACCAGTCTCACCATCGAGGGGATCGATGTCGTCGTTGATTCCGGGCTGGCCCGTGAACCCCGGTTTGATCCGGCGACAGGCATGACCGGCCTGCATACGGTGAAGATTTCAAACGCATCAAGCGTTCAGCGCATGGGGCGCGCCGGCAGACTGAAAGCAGGCAAATGTTATCGTCTATGGTCAGCTGCCCAACAACAGCAACTGGCGCCACATGGTACTGCAGAAATTTTAACTGCCGACCTTGCTCCACTGGCACTGCAATTACTGCAATGGGGTGTGGACGATCCAACCGAAATGAGCTGGCTGGATCCGCCCCCCAGAGGTCCCTGGCAACAGGCAATGGATTTACTCAAATCACTGGGGGCGATAGAAACAAAAGCTAAGGCTGCAGTCCTTACCGTGCACGGTCATGCCATGACCTCGCTGCCCGTACACCCGAGACTCGCGCACCTGCTCCTGTGTGGCGCAGAAATCGGTTTTGTTAACACCGCCGCCCTGCTAGCCAGCCTGCTTTCCGAGCGCGACCCGTTTGACCAGGACAATCCCGATATCAGCTATCGTCTGGATATTTTGATGGGCGAAACCAGTTGTCCGTCCGCGCAGCAGGGGTGGTTAAGGCGAACCCGGCAACTGGCCCGCCAGTTCGAAGAGCAGACAGACAAACTCGGTTCGATCGAGCGCAAGCAACCAGCCCCGGTCGGTTATGACCAGGCGCCAGGTTATCTACTGGCCTGTGCGTACCCGGATCGAATCGCTCGACGCCGACACTCCGGTGGTTACCAGCTCGCCAATGGCCGCAGTGCCAACCTCGTGGGCGAGCATCATCTCGGTAACAGCCGTTGGCTTGCAGTCGCCGAAGTCAGCGGTATCGCAGGTGGCAAAGGAGATTCGATTCGTTCTGCCGCTACACTCGATGAAACCCTCTTCGCCACGGTGCTGGGAGATTTGGTTGACCAGGCAACCATTGTGGAATGGGACAGGAAAACAAACCGCTTTGTCGCCGAAGAACAGCAAAGAATCAGCGCATTAGTATTAAAAAGAACCTCGTTAAACTCGGTACCCCCGGCGGCAAAAATAACCGCTTTGGTAGAGCATATTCAGAAACAGGGACTCGGGCTGCTACCCTGGACGGCTGATTTACATCAGTGGTGCGCCAGGGTATCGCTGTTGCGGTCGGTTGACGGGGATGCAGACTGGCCCGATGTCAGCCAGGAAAACTTGCTCGCCACTGTCGAAGACTGGCTAGCGCCTTATCTGCATGAGGTTAACTTGTTGCAGGATTTTAAAAAACTTAATTTGAAAGACATCCTGGAAGCGTTGTTGCCCTGGGAAAAACAACAGCGTTTGCAGCAGCTCGCACCACTACGCCTGAAGGTAGCTTCAGGCTCATCAATCGCCATCGACTACACCGAGACGCCGCCGGTGCTGGCGGTAAAACTGCAGGAGATGTTCGGCTGCGAGCAAACCCCGACGGTGGTGAATGGAAAAGTTCCACTGCTGGTGCATTTGCTATCCCCGGCGGGCAGGCCGCTTCAAATCACCCAGGATCTAGCCGGTTTCTGGCGGTCGTCCTATCACGACGTCAAAAAAGAAATGAAAGGTCGTTATCCGAAACATCCCTGGCCCGATGATCCGCTGGTCGCAATCGCAACGCGAAAAACCAAACGCCACAATTGACTGACTCCCTACATCGATGTGAGCGCAGCAGAAAAACCAATATCCCGCTGCAAACTCGATTTGCTTGCACTGGATTCCGGTATATCAGACAGATAGAAATCAACCTGGATCGAATCGAAATTTGAAAATGTAAGCGGTTTCGAGATCTTACCCTCAGCCGCACCCTGAAAATCTGCCGCTGCAATCCTTTGATTAAAATATTCCTCTTTTATCACAGCGCCCGAGGTATCCAGAAATTTAACACGCGCATTAAACTTTGCCCCGTTTAACCGACTACCGTTGGAGAACATGACGTTGATTATCCCTGCGCCACCGGCGTCAGTCGTCACATTTACATATCCATAGGTTTCGTCGATACGGCCATAGCTTTTATGCGTCATGCTGGCAAATTGATGAAATTCAGATGGATGGGACGCGGCCTGTGCCGGGTGCAAAACAAAAGCGGATAGCGTAATCATTAATGCTGTTGCCATGTATAAGGTATATTCACTCATCATTTTTCCCCTGCTAAAGAAAGACTCTGCTGCCTGAGATCTCTTTATACAAAGTGGCTGTGAAAAATCGGTGAACAATAGAGAGTAATTTATCCTGGCATGTCGGACCAACGAAACCCGGGCAGAGTTACTGGTAGCCAGTGAGTTCCATGTAGCCGATGCCGGAGCGGGTGCCCTGCTCGTCTTCAACCAGCACCACCCCTTCCCAGTACGGAATTCGTGTACCCATCCATTGCTGGTCGTAAAGCGGCCGAATTCGCCAACGGCGTTTTTGCTTGTCCAGGTTTAGTTGCCACTCCAGCGGTAGCTGGCGCGACTGATTCTCGCCGGTGGTAATTTCACGAGTCTGCAACGAATTTAAATCGATCGCGTTACCATCCAGTAACGTGAAACGACCCTGCGGGCTGATCCAGCTACCACTAAGCCAGTGTTCGCCATCGTCATGACGCAACTGGTAAACCATAAGCTTGTGACCATCGTTGAGGTGCAGGGAGAACCAGTCCCAACCCTGTTGATTGTCCGCCAGCGCCTGTGAACTCCACTCGCGGTCGAGCCAGCCCTTGCCGTTTAGCAAAGTCTTGTCGGACCCCTGCTTTACGAAACCACGTACCTGGATATGCGGCTGACTATAATAGTAGCTCGCCTGCCCCTGGGCTGATTTCTGGCTGTAGCCATCGACACCATTGGCTACCGGTTCACCGCCAGCCTGGAGTGTTAAACTAACTTCGCGCTCCCCGACATTGAAATCAAGCCTGGCAGGCAACAGCGCTGCACTGTGCGAACGCCACTGCCAGTCATCCATCCAGGCATTGAAATAACCGTCCCGGCTGATACGGGTGACGCCGGCCTGGCCAATACCACCACGCGCGAAACGCTGTTCATAAAAATGACCATCGGGTGTCGTGATGGCGGCGTGGGCCATCCATATCTGGTTGCTTTGCCAGCCGCTATGAACCTGCTCGGGACTTAAAGCCTGGCGAAACAGGGTCCACTGCAAGCCCCAGTCACGACCCTCGCCATCCGTCAAATTCGCAGTCAGATACCACCACTCGATGCGGTAATCAGGATGCGCGCCATGGTCGCGTGGAAACTGCAGGTTCTTACCCGGGATTACCTGGGCAAACCCGAGTCCCCGGTCGCGCAGGTCACCAAGCAAATCCTGGGCCTGCAATGCAAAGCTAATCAGGGCAAGACAAGCCAGGGATATTAAACGCATCAAACGGTTTCCCCGAGTTGCGCCAACGCGAGCGGCATCTGGCGCCGCCACTGGAACGAAACCAGCAGCAGGGTAAACGCACAAATCAGGCCTATAACCACGGCCAGCTGCAGTGCCGGTCCAATTTCCCAGAGCAATGGCATACTCCAGCCAAAACTGATGATGTTGAGCTTGTGGATTAATATCCAGCTTAACAATGCACCGAGTGGAATCGACAGCAACCAGACAATCGCACAAAAGATCAATAGTGGCGTCGCTACCAGCAATAGCTGCTCAAGCTGGCGTAATCCGAGCGCACGCCATTGCGCAAACTGCGGCAAGCGTTCCTGTAAAATAGCGAGCAATGAGGCCTGCAGCGCAATTGCCGCGACAATCATTGTCAACAAGTTCATCGCCGCGGTAATCGCGAAAGTACGCTCAAAAATACCCACCGACAAATTTCGAATCTGTGCCTGGGAAATCCAGTCACCGGGTTGGGCCCCCAGTGCTTTCATATATGTTTCGGCTTGCTGCATCGCCGCGCTATTGTCCTGTTGCAGCCACAAGGCGATACCACGCGAGTAATAATGATCCCAGTTACTCGCAACCACGTGATCAGGCAGATAGAACTGGAAGTACGGATTCCCATAGTCATAGAAAACGCCAACCACCTGGTATTCCTGCAGGCCCCGGTCGGTGGGCAGGGCAATGCTTTCGCCGAGCTGGACTCCGGCGAGGAAATGCACCTGCTCATTAATCAGTATCTTGCCCGGCTCTTCGCGCCAGGATTTCAAGGCCGCAGCGGCGTTATCACCCTGCCATTTCGACAGCGGCAACACCCGACTGTCTGGCGCCCCGGTATCTTGCCCGCGGACCAGGCTCGGGCGATCACGCCAGCGCGTGCTGACGCCGATGCGATGATGGCTGGCAACGAGCCAGTCGGCATTACCGGGCGATACCTGCAATTGTTGATAATTCAGGTTGGGCGCCCGCAGGTAGATATCGGCACTCTGACGAAGTTCCAGCCAGCCGACAAAAGCACCACGAAAACTATCCACCAGGCTGCCGACACCAAGATTCGCGGTCAAGGCCAGCAACAATGCCATCATGGCACTGCGCAATGCGGGCAATTGAGACCAGCCATCGCTAACCATCCAGCGGGTAAGTAAAAAACGACCCGGCAACAGCCGGCCGAGGAGACGTAATGCCCAGGCCAGTAAAATCGGTAGTATCCAGGCCGCGGCAAACAGAATCATGCCAAGCACCACGAAACCCTGGGTTGCGGTTTCGATCTGGGTATAAACAATCCACGCAAACAGGGCCAGCAACAGCGCAGCGAGTGCAAGACGACGCCGCGCGACTGCCTCGTCGCTGAGCATCATCTCGCTGCTTCCAGCCTCGAAGCTGGCGCGCCGCAGCTGCCGGTAAAGCGGCCACGCGAGGGCCCAGATCAAGCCTGTCAGGGTTATGCCCCAGGCCTGTAACAGCGTCCATGGACTTAGCCCGAGATCGGCTTCGACCGTGGCGTTGTAGAGACTTTGCAGACTGGCGCCAAGCCCTGGTAGCAATGCATGGGCCAGCACAACGCCGAGCATAAATCCGAGCGCGGTTCCGAGCAGACTCCACAGCAGGGTTTCGAACAAAATCGCGCCAACCAGATGGCGCGGGTCGCAACCCATCAAACGCAGATCGAGCAGGGTTGCGCGGCGGTACCAGAGCGAAAAGCGTACCGCGTTAAAAACGATAAACAGCCCAACCGCAAATGACAACAGGCTCATCGCCGTTAAATGGCTGTGCAGGCTTGCAGTTAGTTGCTGCAGGTCTATATGTTGCTGATTCTCGATCAGTTCGAGATGGTCGGGCAGGCTGGCAGCAAGGCGGGCATGCTCACGCGGTGTAATCTTGCCTACCGTCAGGTAACTGAACCGGTCCGAACCCGACAGCGATAGCGCTGCACCAATATCGACCAGCACCCGCCGTCCCTGCTGCCGGCGCGCCTGGATCAATGCCGGCGGCAGCAGTCGTCCATCGCGCAACTGAAGCCGCTCACCCTGTTCCAGGCCCAGTTCGGCAGCAAGCACCGCGGGCACCCAGGCACGAAAAGGCGGCTGCACGAATTCAAGCCAGGTTTGGGCGAAATCCTGCGTGGTTTGATCGCTGTCAAATACATCTTCGGGCAGGGCCAATAAATCGGTGGCGACAATACTGACCGAGATGCCCTGCGCTGTACTGACTTCAAGTTCAACCAGGGGAATCACCTGGCGAAAGCCGTCACGGCGCAATTTTATGTACAGCGACTGCTCGATACCTGCATCACGGCGATTGCGGATCCAGTAATTTGCCTGTGCGCCGAGCAGGTTTTGCGCCTGCTGGTAACTCGCCTGCGCATGCTGATTGATAATTTGCACCGCCGACCACAGACCCACCCCCGCGACCAGGCCGATGCAGAGGAACAGGGTTTGCCAGGGATGCCGCCAGTAATGGCTCAGCAGGGCCTTCAGTATCCAGAAAAAGCCGGGGTTCATTCGATCTCGGCCAGCTTGCCATTGTGCAGCCACACGCGTCGGTCCATAAATTCTGCCATTGCCTGGCTATGGGTGACCATTAACAGGCTGCTGCCAGCCTGTTTGACCAGGTTACTGAACAGGCCCATGACTTCGAGGCTGGAATTTTCATCGAGATTGCCGGTCGGCTCATCCGCCAGCACCAGTTGCGGTTTGTGCAGCAATGAACGCGCGATAGCGACGCGTTGCTGTTGACCGCGAGATAACTGGTGTGGGAATTTCTTGAGCTGATTGCCGAGATCCAGGCGATCGATCAATTCAGCCTCGTAGAGCGGGTCAAGACGCTGGCAAAGGGCTGCCTGAAATTTAATGTTATCGAGGATAGTCAGGGTCGATATCAGGTGGAATTGCTGAAACACCAGGCTTAGTTTCGAACGCCGCACTGCGGCCAGGGTTGACTCGGGATCCGCATGCATCCGCTGCCCGGCGAATAGTATCTCACCGCTATCAGGCCGCTCGAGCCCGGCGATCAAATGTAACAGGGTCGACTTGCCGCTGCCGCTGTCACCGAGCAAGGCTACCGATGACGATGCGGCCATCGCAAAATCGAGCTGCTGCAGCACATCCTGACGGGCTTCGGCATACAGGTAAGACTTGCAAAGGTTATTGATTTCAAGCATGACGAATAGATGCTAACCGAAATTCCGCCGACAGTTTACTTAAATCAATTACGCTAACAGTCACCAATGGCATTTACTTACGGCTGCCATGCCAGCCCCACCCATGTCATCCCCGACCCGCCTACGTCATCCGCGCCCCACCTACGTCATCCCCGCCCCACCTACGTCATCCGCGCGAAAGCGGGGATCTTGAAACAAGCCATTATAGAAAGATCCTCGCTTTCGCGGGGATGACTCAAAATTCCTAAACCAGGTGTGGTTGGTTACTGTCCCCGGGTTACGATGGATTTAGCGGGTGAATTAAGTAAACTGTTTCCCGCAAAGGGGGTAATTATGACGACGATTTGTGATATCAGGGATCTGCAAAAACTGGCGCGTAAACGAGTGCCGCGCATGTTTTACGAATACGCCGATTCAGGTTCCTGGACCGAGTCAACCTATCGTTCGAATGAAACCGATTTCCAGGCCATCAAACTGCGCCAACGGGTCGCCGTAGACATAACCGACCGCTCGGTAGAAACCGAAATGATCGGCCAGAAAACCGCCATGCCAGTCGCGTTGGCGCCGGTCGGACTGACCGGCATGCAACATCCCGATGGCGAGATCAAGGCCGCGCGCGCCGCGGAAAAGTTCGGCGTACCGTTTACCCTGTCGACGATGAGCATATGTTCGATCGAGGATGTCGCCGAACACACCAATAAACCCTTCTGGTTTCAGCTCTACGTGATGAAGGACCGTGACTTTATCGGTCGCCTGATCGATCGTGCCAAAGATGCCGGTTGCAGCGCACTGATGCTAACCCTCGACCTGCAGATCCTCGGCCAGCGGCACAATGACCTGCGCAACGGCTTGAGCGCACCGCCAAAACCAACGCTTAACGCAGCTTTTCAAATCATGACCCGACCACGCTGGTGCCTGAATATGCTCACTACCAAACGCCACTCTTTCAGGAATATTGTCGGTCATGCCAAGGGCGTTGGCGACCTGTCATCGCTTTCCTCCTGGACTGCGGAACAGTTCGACCCAAAACTCTCCTGGCAAGATATCGACTGGATCAAAGAGCGCTGGGGTGGCAAATTAATTATCAAGGGCATCCTCGATCCCGAGGATGCGAGAATGGCGGCAAAGGCAGGTGCCGATGCCATCATCGTTTCCAACCACGGCGGACGCCAGCTCGACGGTGCGCGCTCATCGATTAGCGCGTTACCCGGCATTGTCGCCGAAGTCGGTAATGACATCGAAGTGCATTTCGACGGCGGTATTCGTTCCGGGCAGGATGTGCTCAAGGCAATCTGCCTGGGCGCGAAGAGTACCTACATCGGGCGCGCCTTTATCTATGGTCTTGGCGCAAAGGGTGAAGCCGGCGTGGACCAGGCACTCGATATCATCTACCGGGAACTGGATACGACGATGGCGCTATGTGGCGAACGACTGCTGCAGAACCTCGGCCACCACAACCTGCTAAACCCCCCTGCCTGAGAACTTCTTCAAAGGGGTCAGTGTCGATTGATTTTCATCCCGCCGGTTTAACCCAATATCGGGGTTGCCTGAAAACGCAGTAGCTGGTAATTTTCGAAATAAGGAATTCAACGTACAAGGAGTGTACCGCAATGCCTCGAAAACCCCGTTTCACCCTGCCCGGACAGCCACAACACGTCATCATTCGTGGTGTTAACCGCGAACCGATTTTCCGCCGCTATGCCGATTATCGCTACTATTTGAGACGCTTGCAGGAGGCCACCGAAAAAAATTTCTGCGCAATTCATGCGTATGTTTTGATGACAAACCATGTCCACTTATTAATCACGCCCGAGGACAGCCAAGACATCGGCAAATCGATACAGGTTCTGGGCCGTTACTACGTTCAGTATTTCAACCAAACCCATGGTCGCACCGGAACCCTGTGGGAAGGTCGATACAAATCAGCGCCGGTCGATAGCGAACACTACCTCTTGACCTGCTATCGTTACATCGAATTGAATCCAGTACGCGCCAACATGGTAACGCATCCCGCCGAGTATCCGTGGTCCAGCTATCATCACAACGCGACCGGGCAACCAGACGACCTGGTCAGCGCGCACCCAACCTATCATTCGCTCGGTAAAAACGATAAAAAGCGCCAGAAATCCTATAGAGCCTTATTCAAGCATGAAATCGACGAACTCAAACTAGAGGAAATTCGAGTCTCAACCAACCAGGAATGGGTGCTCGGCAGCGAGAGCTTTAAAACACAAATCGAACAAAAACTGCAGCGCAGAACTAAACCCCTGCCACGAGGTGGCGACCGCAAATCCTCCGCCTACAAATCCCGCCAACAAATCAATCGACACTGACCCCTTTGATTCCTTTGATTCTTTGGAAGTGGTGAACTATTCTGATTCACGCGCACGCAGGTCGATGCGCCTGACCTTGCCGGTGGTCGTCATCGGCAGACTGTCGATAAACTCGACCTCGCGCGGATACTCGTGCGCCGAAAGTCGCTCGCGCACTGATTGTTGAATCTCATGCGCGAGCCCGGGATTCGCCTGGTAGCCTTTACTCAATACGACGAAGGCCTTGACGATCTGTCCACGCAGTTCATCCGGCTTGCCGATCACTGCCGCCTGCAGCACGGCAGGATGCTTTAACAATGAATCTTCAATTTCACCAGGGCCGATGCGATATCCGGCGCTGGAAATAACGTCATCCTTGCGTCCGACAAACCACAGAAAACCATCCTCGTCACGGTAACCCACGTCGCCAGTGCGAAACCAGTTGGCGGTAATCTTGTCGCGGGTGGCCTGTTCATTATTCCAGTAGCCCAGAAACATAACCGGATCGCCACACCAGGCCGCGAGCTCACCTTCTTCACCATCCCCCAGAACATTGCCGGCTGCATCGATCACATCGACCCGGTGACCCGGGTAAGGTTTGCCCATCGACCCCGGTTTCGGCGTCATGATCGCCGAGCAATTACCAACAATATAATTAAACTCGGTCTGGCCCCACATTTCATTTATCGTCAGGCCCAGGGCATCGCGCCCCCAGTGAATCAATTCTTCACCCACCTGTTCACCGGCACTCATAACGGCGCGCAATTTGAGATCAAAGTTCGCTTTCAAATCCGGTAAAGCACGTAACATCTTTAATGCGGTCGGTGGAATAAAGGTATTGGTTACCGCGTATTCTTCCATCAGCCTGCACACCCGCTCGGCATCGAAACCACCACCCTCAAAAGCCACGATCGGCATGCCATAGTTCAACGCAGGCAGCAAAGCATCCCACAGTCCCCCGGTCCAGGCCCAGTCGGCCGGCGTCCAGAACACATCGCCTTTTTGCGGAAAGAAGTTTTGCGACATTTCAAAACCGGTGAAATTACCCAGCACCGCCCGATGCGCTACCAATGCCCCCTTGGGGGGACCCGTGGTGCCGGAGGTATAGATCAGGCAGGCGGGGTCGTCTGCCCGGGTTTGAACCATGGTGAATTCTTCCGCTCCCCGCGCCAACAGGGTCCAGAATTCATCCTGTACCAGACCGCAGCGACAGCCGATAACGGACTGTAGATCGGGTAGTTCGGGCTGCAGGGACTTGATGTCGTCGTAGCGGCTGGTATGCGCAATAGCAGCGCGAGCACCGCTGTCGCGTAATCGATATTCAAGCGCCTCGGGACCGAACAGGATAGCCAGCGGCAGCGACACTGCGCCCAGTTTGTGAATAGCGAGATGCGCGACAATGGTTTCAATAGTTTGCGGCAACACGATCGCCACCCGATCACCCGGCCCGATACCCTGCGCGCGTAGCGCGTTAGCGAACTGATCGGAGTAGATTTTTAAATCGGCGAAACTATAGCTCGCACGTTGGCCGGCAGCGTTCTCATAGTAAACGGCTACCTGCTGTGCCCGCGATTGATGTCGCTCGCAAACCTGGTAAGCAACGTTGAGTTTTTCAGGTATCGACCAGCGGAATTGGTTGCGAATTGCATCAAAATCGGTTGCCGAAGGGTCGATTAGTCGCATTAATTCACGAAAATGTAAAAAATTCATAATACCCCAACAATATGTAAAACACAGTTGAGATAAGTGGATATCGGGACTATAACCTAGGTTTATTCTGCAAATTTGTACTAAAGTACTGATAATAATGTAGAACTTTCCCTCCATTCTGCTAAAAATGATCTGAGAGAAACGCTAAGCAAGCGGTAGGTATCATGAACAATTACGAAGACTGGGCACAACTTGTTGCAAAAAGACTAAAAGGCGAAGCCGATTTAATCGCAGCAATCGAAAAAGATGAACTCAACGACACGGCCGCAAACGAAGCGTTTGTGCGGGCTGTACTCGAACCGTTCTTACCGGAAAACTTCGGTGTCGGCTCAGGCCGCATCGTCGATGCTTTCGGTAACCAATCCGAGCATATAGATATCGTGGTTTATAATCGCGACTTCCCCCGTATCGGAATGCTGGGTGCCAGTGAGGCCTACCTTTACGAATCTGTGCTCGCGGTATTCTCAGTCAGAGCCAAGTTTATCCGTAAAACCTTTTTTGACTCCCTCAACGCCTGTGCATCGCTGGCTCAACT
>JBATHL010000154.1:0-1895 GCA_049666745.1 Gammaproteobacteria bacterium | reverse complement strand
CTGGGACAATCAGCTCAATAACGAACCCCTTTTTCAACTTGGTGTCGGTCGGAAATGGCGCTTAGTGGACGGCAAGATTTCGGGGAGCACTGACTACGACGTAATAACCGCACTGGAAGGGACCCTGGGTAATCTTTCCAGTAACGCTGACGTCGGTATGACCTTCCGCTTTGGCACCGACCTGTTGCGAACCTATCCTGTCGCGGCGCTTTTGCCGGCCCGTGAAGTGAATCCGATGACGGGTACTGGTTTCGGTAACTACTATGTATTTGTCAGCGTAATGGGTCGTTACCAGGCCAACAACATCATAATCGACGGCAACAGCAGCGTTTTCGACGACGATAATAATTCCGACCTCGACCTGGAGCATGGTCAGAATTTCGTGTCGGCAGGATTCGCGGTCGGTTTTGACAGCTGGTCGTTGTTATTTTCCGCCGTTAGTGCATCGAAAGAATTTGACGAAGACGACGACGATCGCTACAGCTACGGGTCGATGAGCGTTTCCTGGGTTGTGGACTAACGCGCCGTAGCCTGAGTGCTCCTAATGAAGGGGGAGGGCCGGGATCATCATCTAAAGCGTTGACCCCGACTGCCATATGAATAGACGACAAAATGCATATCGACAACAAGACATTGAATTTCTATGGTCAGGTCCTGAAAAAGTCTATTGTTCGCTACTTTGAGCGTGACATGCCGATGCATGCGGCGGCGCTGTCGTACTACATGGTTTTTTCCCTGCCGTCCATGTTGCTGGTTATCCTGTGGACCTCGGCGCGCTTTTACGACGAGGTGTCGGTGCGAGAGGCGATTTTCGCCAAGATCGGATCGATGGTGGGACATCAGGGCGCCGGTCAGATAATGGCGACTCTCGAAAAGTTAAGTGTCGAACAACCGACGTTCCTGGCGACCGGGCTGGGGCTTGCTATATTGCTTTTCTTTGCCACTTCGGTATTCGACGCGATGCGTACCGCGTTCAACAAGATCGCGGGCGTGCGGCCCGACGACACGATTGCGCGCAGTATCTGGAAGCTCCTGCGTATCCGTTTCATCGCTTTCGCCATGTTGATCAGCATCTCCTTCATCTTGTTGGTTTCCATGGTGATCCATACACTGATCACCAGGGTCGGCAGTCACCTGGCAGAACGGTTCGGGGAAGCGGCTGAATGGTTCGTGGCCTTCGATTTCGTTCTACTGGAACTCGCGACGGTGATATTGCTGTTTGCTATTTATTTCCGTTATTTGCCGGATATCAGGCTGAAATGGCGTGATGTCTGGCTCGGAGCATTACTGGCCGCCGGGGTACTGGTGCTGGGCAAATCCCTGATTGGTTTTTTTATCAGTAACAGCACGGTTGCTGATCTGTACGACGCCGCCGGTAGTCTGCTGGTGTTGATGCTGTGGGTATACTATTCTTCCGCGATCCTTTTGCTGGGAACGGTCTTCACCTTTACCCGTGCCGACTTGTTGCGCCATGAACCCGAGGTGCCTGGCCAGGATGTCGATGGCGGATGATAAACAGGCTTACCGATGTTTAGATTGAATAGCATGGTATTGATTACGATAATAAAGTTTGCATTCCAGGTATTGTGTAAAGTCCGGATAAGAGTAATCATCGCGGTTAATTCTGGTTTCAGCACCTGTTTGGAGAACAGCCATGCCAAATTCTAATCAAGCCCTCACCGAGTCGACATTGAGGCATCTGCTGACCGATACACTGATACGTATCGGCATACTCATTTTCCTGGTGTACATGTGTGTGCAGGTATTTGCGCCTTTTGCCGGACTCATGATGTGGGCATTGATCCTGGCGGTAGCGCTCTATCCGATGCATTTGAAGCTGGCCGACAAAATGGGTGGTAAATCGGGATTATCAGCGACGGTTATCGTGCTGGCCG
>JBATHL010000153.1:0-12923 GCA_049666745.1 Gammaproteobacteria bacterium | reverse complement strand
TCTTACGGTGATACACCGGTGCTATATGATGTGTCTTTTGATATCTAT
This sequence comes from Gammaproteobacteria bacterium, assembly GCA_049666745.1. GTDB lineage: Bacteria > Pseudomonadota > Gammaproteobacteria. Next base: position 12,875 of record JBATHL010000153.1, on the reverse strand, counting down.
CCCGGGATGACGGTTGCGGTTGTGGGTGAGTCAGGGTCCGGCAAATCGACCGTGGCAAGATGTATCACCGGGCTGTTACCGCCGACCAAGGGCGAAGTTTTATTCCAGGGTACGCCGTTGCCGCCGGATTATCGTGATCGCACCAAGGATCAGCTGCGCCAGGCGCAAATGATTTATCAAATGGCGGACACCGCGCTTAATCCGAAGGTAAAAATCAGCGAGATCATTGGACGCCCTGCAGCATTTTACAGCGGCTTACACGGCCCGGCATTGAAAAACCGAGTTGACGAAATACTGGATTTAATCGAACTGGATCCTGCGAAGTATTACAACCGTTACCCACCGGAACTGTCCGGCGGCCAGAAACAGCGTATCGGCATTGCCCGTTCACTCGCGGCAGAGCCCACGTTCATCATCTGCGACGAGGTGACCAGCGCGCTGGACCAACTGGTTGCGGAAGGCATCCTGCGCCTGCTCGACAAGCTGCAAAAAGAAATGAACCTCGCCTATATGTTCATCACCCATGACCTGGCAACGGTACGCTCGATCGCCGATGAAGTGGTGGTCATGCAGTATGGCAAGGTCGTCGAACAGGGACCAAAGGATGTGATGTTTACACCACCGCACCATGAGTACACCGACCTGTTGTTATCTTCGGTACCGGAAATGGACCCTGACTGGTTGACCACCCTGCTGGAAGAGCGCGGTGTCGACGATATGGGTGAAGTGGAAAGAAATAATAAGTAGGGTAACCACGTTTCTCCTCATTTGCTCACCGCAAGGTGAGCATTTCTTTTTTTGCCCCGAGTAGAAGGAAATACGGAGCAGAGAGCAATGATCTCTAATTTACTGACAAATATTATGAGAATTTGTCAATAACACCATAATAGTAGCGAGGTATTTTACTCCGTTACTGGTTAATCTTGTCAGCTGCCGTTTATGGCGCAAGTCGGCGTTTATAGGTTCCGAATTGATTTATAGCTGGGAACACTTTCCGATTTCAAGATATGGAGGATCGCTTGTTTCATCGGATTTCGGAAAAGGGCTGCTCGTTCCTGGAGGGGGCTGATACTCAGGTAAAACGTTGTAGTAGCCCCAATGATGAACCCACAGGTATCTGCCGTTGACCCTGTTGAAATTAAATTTACCACCTTTGGTATAGCAATCCATGAATCCGTTGTCGTCAAACTCCTCGTAACATGCGGCCATCAATGTGTTGCGGCCGAACTTTTTTACTTCATATTTATAATCACACTCAGCGCCGCATGTCTCAGGGTCAACTGGTGACACCAGGTAATTATTATCCTCGAGGGTAACGATACCTCGACCCCATTTCTCTGCTTTTTCGTTGTAGAAAATGGCAGTTGCCTGATCGGCAATGCATAAATAAGACGCCGCAATAGCTGGCCCGGAAAAGGTCAATAAGAGAATTGCAAAGTATTTAGTCATTCTCTTAATCTTGAACTTCTGCATCAATTTCGTCACGCTTAATCTCGACCTGACCAGACACATACATCCCTGCCATGATCTGGTTGTGTTTTGTCATCGGGGACAGTGGCATTTAATGTTAACACCAATTTGAACTGGTACGCCGATTTCATAGTTAACTGTTACCATAACCATTGCATGCCCCGACCGTGCTTTCGATACTCGCGATCGCCACCCTCGGCTCACTATTGATCCAGAAGCCACGCGGATGCGTATAACTGGGCATGTAACCGACTGAAGGAGAAACCATGAAATCATCCAGACTACTGCTCGCCATTCCGCTGTTACTGCTTGCGAATAGCGCTTACGCCAGTTGTGATTCCCTGCTCGACTTCGAGGCGCAGAAACTTCGTTCCAGCGACCGGGTCAATTTTTGCAGCGACTATAAGGATAAGGTGCTACTGGTGGTGAACACCGCCAGCCATTGCGGCTTCACATCCCAGTTCAAGGGCCTTGAATCGCTCTATGGCAAGTACCGTGAACAGGGCCTCGAAATTGTCGGTTTTCCGTCCAACGACTTTTACCAGGAGGCCAGTGACGAGAGCAAGACGGCTGAAGTTTGTTTTATCAATTACGGTGTCACTTTCACCATGCTTTCCCCGAGCGCGGTTCGTGGCAGTGACGCCAACCCATTGTTCAGGCAGTTGGCCGCACAAACCGGCAGCGCGCCGAGCTGGAATTTCAACAAGTACCTCATCGGTCGCGATGGCAAGACGGTCAAGCACTATGGTTCTATGGTAAAGCCGACCGGCAGCGAACTCGAGCAGGACATTGCGCAATCCTTGCAGATGTAGACGGGCATCATCTCCTCGCAGCTCATTACCACTGGCCTGGGTTTTGCGGGACTCGTACCGTTCGTCATCCCGGCGTGGCTGGTGGTTGCGGGATCGGGCCATGCCGATCTTTCGGCCTCGATCGCAGAGACCTACGCGTTTGGAATTATCTGTTTTCTCGCCGGCAGCTGGTGGGGTATGGCGTTGAGCCCCGGGCATCGCGCGGCCTTGTTATTGAGTAACCTCTACTTCCTGGCCGCTTTTTTCATCTTCCTGTTCGCGCTGCCGTGGTGGCCGCTGGCGGCTGCGGTGTTACTGATCGGCATATTTGTTGCTGAACTCAATGCTTCGCTGTTCCCTGCGTTTCCGGACCATTATCGCAAAATGCGTACGTCCCTGACCCTGATCGCGAGTGCCTCGATGCTGGCGATCCATCTTGCCCGCTAGGACGGGCGGCAAACAGCTTGTGATCCAAAAAGCGCCGGCTTGCGTAATTGATAGTAACCTCACACGAGTCACCAGTGAATTATGAAACCAGCATCAAGTATCCGTAACTGGAGCAAACCGGCGCGGGTCAGCGAGGCCAGGATCAATATCAGCAACCTGCGCTTGCGTACCTTCATCGGTTTTAATCCGGAAGAAAAGGCCAAGCAACAGGACGTGATCGTCAACGCGGAAATCCGCTATTGCGCAGATTCCGCTTTTATCAGTGATGACGAGGCCGATGCCCTGAATTACAAGAATATTACCAAGCGCATGATTGATCACATCGAGCAGGGTCGCTTCCACCTGCTGGAGAAACTGACCGCTGACTTACTTGCTATAGCCTCGGAGTCTGATCAGGTCAGTTTTGCAGAAGTCAGGGTAGACAAGCCGCACGCACTGCGCTTTGCCGATTCGGTCTCGGTCACCCTGAGTGCGTCGCGCGATTAGGCCAGCTCGATTATCAGGGGCCTCGACACTATCCCGACCAGTTAATATCGTCGCCAACACCGAAATAGCCATAGAAACCGAAAAGGAAGAACAATGAACACCAATCTAGCAAGCTCGGCTACACAAATTCCGTCTCCGTTTTCAAGCGAAGCTGACCAGGTGCGCTACGCGCTGATCGAACGCGGCCTGGAAACTCCATTGCTGCCGCACCAATATGAGCGCGATGAAAAATACCAGCGCATCAAAAATTCGTTTACCGACATCGCCAGGACGCTGGGGCTCGATCTGAACGATGACAGCCTTTGTGAAACACCACACCGCATCGCGAAAATGTATGTCGACGAAATATTCTCCGGGCTCGACTACTTCAATTTTCCGAAGATCACCGTCATCGACAACAAGATGGGTGTCGAAGAAATGGTCAAGGTCAGCGACATCAGCCTGACCAGTACCTGCGAGCATCACTTCGTCACCATCGACGGTACCGCCAAGGTGGCTTATATACCGAAGGATAAAATTATCGGCCTGTCCAAGATCAATCGTATCGTGCGTTTCTTTGCGCAACGTCCCCAGGTGCAGGAACGGCTCACCCAGCAGGTGCTGGTAGCGCTGCAAACCCTGTTGCAAACTGACGACGTAGCGATCACCATCGACGCCACGCATTATTGCGTCAAATCGCGTGGTGTCATGGATGCCAACTCGCGTACGCAAACCACGGCACTCGGCGGAATTTTCAAGGCCCGCCACAAAACGCGCGCCGAGTTTCTCGCCTGAGCGACGGTGAAAGCACAGACGATCGATCCGCAGGAAGTTGCCTATTACGAGCAGCTTTCGGCACAGTGGTGGGACCGGCAGGGAAAATTCTGGCCGCTGCATCGACTAAATGAATTACGCGTGCAATACCTTAAAGATCAGATCTGTCTTCATCACGGGCGGCTCCATGGAAACGAAAAACCCCTGGCCGGGCTCAACATTCTGGATATCGGTTGTGGTGGCGGAATACTGTCGGAATCGATGGCAGCCCTCGGAGCGAACGTGCATGGTATCGATGTCGTCGAAAAAAGTATTAGCGTTGCACGCCAGCATAGTCTGCAGGAAGGCATACTGGTCGATTACGAATTGGCCAGCGCCGAAGACCTGATCGAACGTGAGCGGAAATATGATGTCGTGCTTAACATGGAAGTGGTCGAGCATGTGCTTGATCTTCCCCTGTTCGTATCGGCATGTGCAAAACTGGTTGCGGACGATGGCATCATGTTTGTCGCAACGATTAATCGCAATCTCCTGTCCTGGTTGTTTGCGATCGTCGGTGCCGAATATATTCTGCGCTGGCTACCCAGAGGAACACATTCCTGGGGTAAATTTGTGCAGCCCGGGGAACTGGAAAATCTGTTCGATGAACATGGTTTGGCTATCACGGCATCTGTCGGGGTCAGCGTCAATCCCCTGACCCGACGCTTCAGCCTGTGCCGGAGACTCGCGGTTAACTACATGCTATCGGCAACCCCGGTTCAGCAGGTATAAGCAGGATAAACGCCTTTTTTGTCGATTCACAGGACCATTTTTCGGGTGGAGTCGGTAGCGAATCGTGCTTATGCGAGAGACTTGTACCTGGCCAGGGCGCGTTCCCGGGTGACCTTTAAATCGAGTATCGGTTCTGGATAGTCTATTCCCAGGTTAATGCCCGCAGCCCGTAAAATCTCGGCACTCGCCTCCCAGGGTTTGTGGCGTAACCTGGCCGGAAGGCCAGCGAGTTCAGGACAGTAGCGCAGCAGGTAGTCTCCTGCGGGATCAAATTTCTCACTCTGCAAAACCGGATTGAAAATTCTGAAATAGGGTGCGGCATCGGCACCGGAGCCGGCACACCATTGCCAACTGGCGCTATTGCTGGCGAGATCAGCATCGACCAGGCAATCCCAGAACCAGGCCTGGCCCTCGCGCCAGTGCAGCAACATGTTTTTGATCAGAAATGATGCAACGATCATCCTGACCCGGTTATGCATGTAGCCGGTTTGCCAGAGTTCGCGCAGCCCGGCGTCGACTATCGGGAAGCCGGTGCGGCCACGCTGCCATGCCTGCAGGTCGGAATCGTCCTCAAGCCACTGGAAGCCATCGAACTTACGATTGAAGTTCTGCTCGGGTAGCTGCGGGTAGTGGTACAGCAGGTGGTATGAGAATTCCCGCCAGGCGATCTCACGCAGAAAATGCGCAGGCCCGTCGCTGTGATTGGACAGCATGGCATGGCCGATTCGATGCCAGGCCTGGTGCGGCGATATTTCGCCAAAATGCAGGTGAGGGGAGAGCCTGGAAGTGGCATCCAGCGCGGGAAAATCGCGACCACTTTTATAATTATCAAGGCAATCGTCGCAAAAGCCATCCAACCGGCGTGATGCTGCGGTTTCTCCGATCTGCCAGTGACTGAGCAAAGATTCATGCCATGACTTCTTCGTTGGCAGCAGGTCGAGTTCGTTCAGTGTTTTACTCGCGGTGATTGTTTCGTTGTGCCAACGAAGCCCGGTGGGCGACGGCAGCGGTTGCCGTGGCGCCGGCTGTGACAGGCAGCCTCTCTGGTAGTAGGGTGTGAACACCCGGTACGGGGTGCCATCTTTCTTGGCGATAGTCCACGGCTCCCAGAGCAGGGCGGCGTTAAAGCTGCAGTGCTCAGTATTGTTCGCACTTAGATCAAGCTTGATTTGTGCATCACGCTGTATGCGCCAGGGTTCGTAGCATCGATTCCAGAAGACTGAATTCACGGGAAGGTCAGTAACCAGCGCATCGATAATTTCGCGTGCGTTGCCGCGAAAAAGCACCAGCCTGCCGTCGAGCGATTCATTCAACGCGGCCAGCGAGTGGTGCAACCAGACCCGGCTGGCGGCACCCATGCCCCAGTCCCCTGCATTGACATCGTCGAGTATGTAAATCGGCAATACCTCTCCGCGCTCGACGGCGGCACTCAGGGCCGGGTTATCGGTCATGCGCAGGTCCTGGCGGAACCAGGCAATAGACAGGTTTTTTACGGTCACGGGAGAGGGATTGCAGTTGGCGCTAGAGTGAATTGAGCAACATTAACTCGTTGGGATGCGGTTGCATGTAATACGAGCGATCGATGTATTCGTTGGGGTTCCTGCGAAAATGATGTCGCAGCAGGGTAATGGGTACGATCAGGGGGAGTAAACCGCGACGATAGCTTTCAATGCTGTCGGTCAATTCCTGCTTGTCACTTTTATCAAGGTCCTGCTTCAGGTAGCCGCGAATATGCTCAAGCACGTTGACGTGGTTCGATCGCCGGGCAAAAATTTTCAGGATGGCCATCAGGTCAACCAGATAGCGTTGCGCATAGTCTTCGATGGGTTGCTGATGTGCGGCGGAGAGTTCTCGCCCCAGCTTGCGACCGAGATCCTGATTATGGCTGTAAAGTATCAATTTATGGCGCGCGTGAAAGTCTGTTAGTGCGGCCCAGTCCAGACCGGCATCGATCATGTCATGCCAGCGCCGGTAGATGAACACTCGCTTGATGAAACCTTCACGTAAAACCGGGTCGCCGAGCCGGCCTTCCTCTTCGATCGGCAGGGTTGGGAAATTGCGCATCATGGTTTCGGTGTACAATCCAACCCCGCTGCGTTGGGGCTGGTCCTGGTGATAAACCCTGACTCTTTCCATGCCGCAACTGGGAGAATCTTTCTTGACGATATAACCGAATATCTGACGATGCCAGTCTTTCTGCTCCTCGGCGACCTGGATCAGGGGCCGGGTAAAGTTCAGCTGCGCATTTTTATTACCGACCGCTTCGGTGCGACCTTCATTATCCACCAGGCGAATGGTTTCACGCGGGACGCCGAGGCCTATCGCCATCTCCGGGCAAAAGGGACGGAAACTGAAGTAGTGCCCCAGCGTATCGAGGATGTAACGGTTTTGCTTATGACCACCGTCGAAGCGCACCTTTTCGCCGATCAGGCAGCTACTGATGCCGATAAGAATTTTTTGCTGCTCACCAGTGGCCGTCACGGTTCGAAGTCGTCAGGTCATATTCCGCATCAGGCGTAGCTGCGCCTGATGAACGGGTTGAGTAATCGACTCATGAATCCAGTGAACTGAATCGGACCCTCGGTAACGGCAAGACAAATACATTCACGATCCTGGGTTGCGACCGGGGTATGCTTGTCCTGCGCACCCTTGACCATGAAATCTCCCTGGCCATAGAGACCGGATTCATCGGAAAAACTGCCTTCGAGGATCACGGTGTACTCGTCGCCCAGATGCGTGTGTGTCGTGGCGGAACCGCCCGGCCTGATTTTCAGCAACTCAACCCTGGCACCATTGCTGTCACGGCATAGCTCGACACTGTGAATATCGGTGGAGACACGCCGCCAGGGCAGTTCCTCGTATCCACTTTCAATAAACTGGTGCAGGCAACGCGGGATTGACGATTTCGACTCGCCCGGCTTTGCCTCTGCCGGGCTATGCTCCTCGGTCAGCGAATCAAGTTGATCGAGCAGGCGGCTTTTAAGCTCTGCAGAAGCCGGTGACGGTTTCAATTGCTGCATAAGTTGGCTACCGACACGATTCAGGCGTTGTAACTTATGACCACAACTCTGGCAATGTTCCAGGTTAGTGGAGATACACAAAGCCTGACTTAGTGGCAGGCTGCCGGCTGAATAGGCGGTTAATAATTCGTCGTAGGGGTGGTTAATTGATTTATTCATGATTACCTCGATACCAGAACTTCGAGTTTCTTCAGCGCCAGACGAACACGGGACTTAACCGTACCAAGTGGCAGTTTCAGTTCGTCACTGGCTTGTTGATGACTTTTCCCCTCCAGGTAGACCTTGGTAAGTATTTCTGCTTGTTCGCGCGGCAGTTGTTTAAGCCCCGCCCTGATGTTTTCTTCGACCCGGCTTTGCTGTGCCAGCTGGAACGGTCCCGGTCCTTCGTCTTCCATGTCATTGAAGATGTCGGTCGGATCGATTTCAGTGGCATATCGGCTGTTGCGGCGCAGATAGTCGATGCGACAGTTTCGCGCCAGGGTGAAAATCCATGTATTCAGGTTGGCGAGCCTGGGATTGTACCTGGCTGCCTTTAGCCAGACCCGCGTCATGACTTCCTGCACCAGTTCGTCGGCGACCAGGTCGGCTCCCGGCTCTCGCGCCAGGCTGTAGGCGCGAATCAATGGAGCATAATGATCGAATAACCGGGCGAATGCCGCCTTGTCCCGGTTTTCGGCCACGTCTGTTATGCACAGGCTCATCTGCGCCAGTTTTTCACCGGAATCCAGTTGCTTGGTCATGCCGGGCATTATATACACTCGTTCAAGGTCTGTAGGGCTTATTACGTCTCATTCGTAGCTTCGGATCACTATTGATCCAAATATTGGAGCAGGACGTATAATGCGCCCAATAACTCAACTCAAATCGTATGCAGAGCGAATCAGCCGAATGAACACCGATTGCCGCGTCGTAGAGCGTTTCAAGGAATATTTCAGGGGTTTGCATGAATCCGATCTGAGTGATTTGCGAAATATCTATGCCGATGGAATCGTGTTCAAGGATCCGGTGCATGAAATCAGGGGCCTGGTCGCGCTTGAAGGCTATTTTAGGTCGATGTGCGCCGATTTGAGCGAATGTCGATTCGAGTATCTCGACGAACTGGTCATTGGTAGTTCCGCTTATATCAAATGGGTGATGCATTTCAGGCACCCAAGATTGGGCGATCGACTGATTAGCGTTCGCGGTGTCAGCCATCTCCAGATCAGCGACAAGATCGACTATCACGAGGATTTTTACGATATGGGCGCGATGCTCTACGAGCAATTGCCGTTAATCGGCACTGTGACGCGCTGGCTCAGGTTGCGCCTGGCAAGCTAGTATTATGCTGGTAATAATGAAGCCTGGGATCTGGATTACCGGTGCCAGCAACAGCATAGGCAGAAACCTGTCGCTGCGCCTGGTCAGCATCGAATTCCGGGCCCCGCTACCCGGTCAGGTTAGCCATTGAAAATTTTGGCTATGCTACCATCTAGTGCCATTGGGAAGGTTTTCCGGGTCTTTACATGAACACAACAACGAATTCCCCGCGACCGGGTTTGCGCGCCGCGGTGCGTAACCGGGTAGAAAGCCCGCGCATCCAGAATTGCATCATGGTGCTGATCGTAATCAATGCCATTGTACTGGGTCTCGAAACCGTGCCCGCGGTGATGCAGGATTACGGCGTAATCCTGCTGGCAACCGACTCGGTGATTCTGGCTGTGTTCGTCGTCGAAATCCTGTTACGTCTGTTTGCGCATCGCCTCGCTTTTTTCCGTGACCCCTGGAGCCTGTTTGATTTCGTCGTGGTCGGCATCGCGCTGGTACCGGCAAGCGGGCCTTTAGCCGTGTTACGCGCGTTACGGATACTGCGCGTACTGCGCCTGCTTACCCTGGTACCTTCGATGCGGCGCGTGGTTGGCGCACTGATGGGGTCTATCCCGGGATTGAGCTCGATAGGGCTGGTGCTGTTGCTGATTTACTATGTCTTCGCGGTGATTGCGACCAAGTTATTTGGCGCCAGTTTTCCGCAATGGTTCGGTACTATCGGCGAATCATTGTATTCATTGTTCCAGATCATGACCCTGGAGAGCTGGTCGATGGGTATCGTGCGGCCGGTCATGGAGGTTCATCCCAACGCGTGGCTATTCTTTGTCATATTTATCCTCATCGCGACCTTCACAATGCTGAACCTGTTCATCGCCATTATCGTTAATGCGATGCACAGCTTCACCGAGGAAGAAAACCGGGAAACGCAGGCGGCTCTAAATGAAACCCGTGACCACATCGAGGCCGATCTGCATCGCGAGATGGCGACACTGCGCGACGAAATCAGCGAGCTGAAGCAGTTGTTGAAACCGACACCGGAAGCCCCACAAGGCCCGCGCGCAGATTGATTTCGAGCGCAATTCCCGGTATCGGGAATAAGGGTGAGATCATGAATCTAACTAGTACAGATTAACGCTTAGCGAGGAATCCACCATTCGTGCCCGCGCGCGGTAGATACGTATTCGGGCCAGCGGAAATTGATGGGCGCCGTATAGTCACATAATGGGGCCTGCCAACGACTTCCATCGATGCCACCGCCGGTGCGCTCCACGAATTCCTGCCTGGCCGTCGCCAGCAGATTTTTGTCCACGAGTAGATCGAGGACGGTACAGCCAATGGTTTTGGCGGCACAGTCGATCATCGGTTCGATAGTTTCGCGAATGCCACCGAGCGCATTCATGGCCCAGTCCGGATACTTGTATCCCGGCCCGGGCGAGGCCAGCGTGGGTCGGGCAATATAAAGCCTTACCGTGGGTGCATGCCAGCAGTATTCGGTGTAATCATCCGAGGTAAAATGTTCCTGCCATGCGGGTAGTTGCTTGCGCAATTCGGTTTCTGCGGTTTGCGGTGTAATGAGTCGTTCAGTCTCAGCGAGAAAAGGCTTATCCATCGCTTTGAGCCCGAGATTCGTTTGTATTTCGCGTGCCTTTTCCCGCGCCGCGCCATGGTTGAATTTCGGTGCGCCTATTGTTTGCAGGTTGTCATAGGTTGCCTGCGCCAGCGCATGATTCGCGAGCCCGTGGCGGGATTTGCTGACCCAGTCACGCCGCCAATGGCAATGACTTACGCCAGCCGCAGCCGCCGCGTTGTTATCCAGTACAGCTGTTATCCGTTCCGCCATTTCTATGGTCGGCACCCGCATGATGTACTGGATCTGCGCGATTTGTGCCGGCAGGTTGTCCGCGGTGGCCTGGCCCGCGGTAAGAATACATTCGTTCATCGACCAGCCGCAGCCGGCGGATACCATATGCTCTCTTAACGACTTCGAGGTCAGATACATTTGCACCAGCGCATCGTTAGCGCCCGGCGCGCGTGCCGCTGCGTGCGCGGCCGCGATCGGACTATCGCAGGCATCGGCCTGGCTTAGCCAGGTTTGCGGTGAGTCGCACTCGAAGCTGTAGATCATCGCGTAGGCAACGCCACAGTGGGTATTCCAGCGGGTGGTGTTGCACAATGGCAGCATGTAAAACGGATGAAAACTGATTGCGGCGTCGAGGTCATCGTAATACCCCCTGGCCGCGTGAATGGGTTTGGAGCCGCGAACCTTTTCGGCGGGTTCACCGAAGTATTTCAAGCTTCCCTTGATACCATGCCGCTCCATCATCGCCCTGGCCGCGAGGAAGCCGCCGAGCGAACTGATGCCCAGCGCGGAATGCGGGTCGGTATGCCCGCCAGCGTGCATATTCAATCCCTCACGAGGTCGCTGTCGCGTATCGGCCGCCTGGCAATTGCCGGGTACCGCATCATATTCTGCGTAACCCGCAATCGTCGGGCCCTCACCGTTACTCCATTGCGCACAAAACGCGGTGGGCATGCCGCCGCTACCCGGCTCGACCGTAAACCCTTCTGCACGCAAGCGCTCGACATACCAGGCGCTCGATTTATATTCGCGCCAGGCAGTTTCACCATAATTGAAAATCAGCTGGTTCCAGTCTGAAAGCTCATCGATCCGCTCATTCACCCACTGGATCAATTCGGTTTTAGGAGTGTTTGATGTCATCGGCCTGACCCCGCCAGCTAGGCGTTCCACGCGCTGGCGGCGACGCGACGAAAGTTTTCGCCGAGAAAACCGCGAATTTCTGCTTCAGCGAAGCCGGAATTCGCCAGGGCATCGACTAGCTGTGGTAAATGTTGCGGTCCCGCATGTTTGATATCCCTGGTGTCGTATTGCTGCCCGGCGGGCCAGTAGTCGGGACGACTGCGTAGAATCACACCGATATCGACATCAACTTTGGGGGAATAGTCGAATCCCAGGCCAATGTGTTCAGTACCGACAAGGTCGCTGACATAGCGTACATGCTGCAGCATGGTGTCGATACCGATGTCGTTGTCACCCAGAAAAATACCCATGCCGTTTAACCCGATCACCCCGCCGGTTGCGGCACAGGCCTTGATCTGGTCGTCTTTGATATTGCGCTGATGATTCCAGATCGCGGTCGGGTTAGAGTGCGAAAACACGACCGGTTTGCTTGATGCCTGCATGATATCCAGGGTCGTTGTGTAGGCCGCGTGCGAACAGTCGACGATCATGCCGACGCGGTTCATCTCCTGCACCACCTGTCTGCCGAACCCGGTCAACCCGGTGTCGTTATCGTGGCAGCCACCGGCAGCGGTATTGTTCAGGTTATAAGCGAACAGCATTTGCCGCACACCGAGCGCGTGGTAAAGGCTGACCATGTTGATGTCGTTGTTGAGTGCATTCATACCCTCGATATCGAAACTCAACGCAAATTTGTTTTGCGCGCGGGCGCGATCGATGTCCTGCACCTTGCCGACCAGAACGAAGCGATCTTCATGTTCGATTACCCAGCGGCGGTAGGCGGCGAGCGTGGCGAGCGTTTCATGCCATTCCATAACGTCGAAGCCGACATTGATGCTGAGATAGTCGGCACCGGCATCGGGCCATTCCTGTAACAGGTCGAGGTCGACTGCGGGATCTGGAAAAACGCCGGCGTGTGCGTCCCAAACCAGTGCATCGCGATAGAGTCCTGCTGAGTTTGTGTCGCCTGGCATGTCAGTACCTAAAGATATATTTGACCATCCATCACGCGGGTGGCTACACCGCCTACCTGCAGTCGGGAAATTTGCCGCTCCGACATCGTGACTACTGATT
>JBATHL010000152.1:0-2010 GCA_049666745.1 Gammaproteobacteria bacterium | reverse complement strand
TTGTGATCCTTTAAGGGACATAATGCCTCCGGTTGTATTAACTGGTTAACTTCTTGGAGGGCGTATATTAGCAAGCTGGATATATAAATGTAGTTAATTTTATTTATACAATTTATTGATTCAAACTATCCCCTGAAACAAAAAAAAAGGCCACCGTTCAGGTGGCCTTGTATGCTTGAAACAGATTAGCTGTCCTGGTATTTTTTATGGTGCTCCAGCCTGTGCTCGGCTGGATTCAGCAGGTACAAATCGCGGTTGTGTTCAGACTCAAAGTAAATTACCAGGTTGTCGTCATTATTGTTTTCAATCACGTAAGGCATGTTGACTAACTGCGTCAGTGATTTACCGGTAATCGGGTCGGTAGTTTCAATGCGATACATCTTCAATACCCCCGTTTTGAAATGTAACAGAGTATATATATAGTCGTTAATTACGCTTTTGAACAGCATAATATGCTGATTTTCAGGGACTAAATTTATTTTCACCCGAGAATCAAAAGATTATCCAACCAAGCTGATAATACGGGTAAAATGCCCCGATTAAGCTACTGATTGAAGGACAGTTATGAAGAAATACGATGTATATGCGATTGGCAATGCACTGGTCGATATCGAGTATCACGCGACTGCGCATAAACTCGTCGAGCTGGGGATCGACAAGGGAGTAATGACGCTGATCGACGAACAACGCCAGAACAGCCTGGTGGCGCAACTCGGTGAGTCGCACGAGAGTATGGCCTGTGGCGGCTCTGCGGCGAACACGATCATTGCGCTGGCGCAGATGGGTGCGAGAACACACCTCGACTGTCGGGTATCGAGTGATATGACGGGGCAGGTTTTTGCCCGCGACCTGCATGACTCGGGAGTTAACTCCAATCTCGATTTCAAACCCTTACCGGTTGGGGTAACCGGCAAGTGCCTGGTTTTTGTTACTCCCGATGCCGACCGCACGATGAATACCTTTCTCGGGGTAAGTGCGGAACTCGATAGCAGTGATATTGATGTAGAAGCGATCAAGCACTCTGAATACATTTATATCGAGGGATACCTGGCGAGTGCCGAGAATACGCGGGATGCCGCGATAGAGGCGTGCAGGATTGCCAAAAGCCTCGATATCAAGACTTCGTTGACGCTATCCGATCCGAATATGGTCAAGTTTTTCCGCGAATCGATAGAAGCGATGATAGGAGACAAGGTGGATTTGCTGTTCGCCAACGAAGACGAGGCGATGGAACTCGCCAATACCGATAATTTAGACGAGGCGGTGCAGTTGTTCAAAAAGCTATCGCGCAGTTTTGCCATTACCCGGGGCAGGGAGGGCGCCCTGCTGTTTGACGGTGTTGCATTGATCGAAGTCAAACCTAACCAGGTCCAGGCAATCGATACACTCGGTGCTGGTGACATGTTTGCCGGGGCTTTTTTGTATGGTCTGTCAGAGGGAATGAGTTTTCACCAGTCGGGGGATCTCGCATCGCTGGCTTCGGCAAAGATCGTCACCCAGTATGGTCCACGTCTGAGAGCCGCGCAGACCAGCGCGCTACTGGAATCATTTAACGCTGGCAATTAATCCCCTGATCGTTAAAATGTCGCCTTTTTTCAAATAGATAGCCAGCGAAATGACTATGCAACAAACCAAAGACCTGCGCATCATCGGCACCAAGGAAATTCAAACGCCCGAGGCCCTGATGCAGGAATTGCCCTTGTCCGAGCAGGCCGCGAATACGGTTACCGAAGCGCGTCAGCAAATTTACGACGTGCTCGACGGCAAGGACGATCGCCTGGTGGTGATTATCGGGCCCTGTTCGATTCACGATACCGAAGCCGCGCATGAATACGCCGACCGGCTGAAAGTTATTCGCGACGAACTCAAGGATGATCTGATTATCGTCATGCGTGTCTATTTCGAGAAGCCACGCACTACGGTTGGCTGGAAAGGATTGATAAATGATCCGGACCTGGATGGGAGTTTCCATATCAACAAGGGTGTGCGCAAAGCACGTGAACTGTTGTT
>JBATHL010000151.1:0-13580 GCA_049666745.1 Gammaproteobacteria bacterium | reverse complement strand
TCCAACCGTATCGCGAAAATTACTGGCCTGCGCCAGTGCGTTCTGGCCGGTACCCGCATCCAGTACCAACAGGGTTTCCTGCGGTGCATCGAGATCGAGCTTGGCCATGACACGTTTAATTTTTTCCAGCTCATCCATAAGGCCCATCTGGGTATGCAATCTGCCGGCGGTATCGGCTATCAGTACATCGATACCACGCGCCTGGGCGGATTGCAGGGCGTCATAAATTACCGATGCCGAATCGGCTCCCTGGCCTTGTTTGATGACCGGTATATCAAGTCGGTCGCCCCAGCTTTGCAGTTGCTCCACCGCGGCCGCACGAAAGGTATCACCGGCGGCCAACATAACCTTGAGTCCCTGGTTTTTATACTGTTGGGCAAGCTTGCCGACTGTAGTGGTCTTACCGGCGCCGTTGACGCCTACCATTAGTATTACGAAAGGCTTGTTAGCGGAGTTGACGTTTAACGGGATAGCACAGGGTGCGAGAATCTCTGACATGGTGCGCTTGAGAGCACCGATCAGGCTTTCACTGTCTTGCAATTGCCTACGTTGTAGCGATTCGGTCAGGCGCGAGGTGATCTTTTGTGTCGCCGGCATGCCAACGTCCGCCATTAGTAACTGATCTTCCAGCTGCTCAAGCAATTCATCGTCAATCTGCTTTTTGCCGAGCAGTAAGTCGGCCAGCCCGCTAGACAGGTTTTGCCTGGTTTTCGACAGGCGCTGGCGCAGCGATGCGAACAGGCCGGCAGGCTTCTCCGCATCATTCTTGCTGGCAGATTTAAATCCAAACATCGTTTTTCCGGGAATCAGAATTCAGGCACAATATGCTAACAGAAAGCGATTCCATCTGTGCACTTCTAAGCGGCAAAAAGCTCGAGTAAAGCAACTCATATGAAACCTCAGGTCAGAATCATCGGTGGCAAATGGCGCGGTCGCAAACTGTCGGTAGTTGACGCCGTTGGTTTGCGCCCGACCCCGGACCGGGTTCGCGAAACCCTGTTCAACTGGTTGGCGCGGGATTGCCGGCAGGCATCGGTGCTCGATTGTTTCGCCGGCAGTGGAGTACTTGGATTTGAAGCATTATCGAGGGGGGCAGCGCGGCTGGTCGCGCTCGAACAGCACCCGCGGGCGATTGCTAATCTGCAGCTTCAGGCCGAACGCTTCGAAACCAGCGCAATTGAAATCCTGGGCGGTGACGCCCTGGATTCAATTAATCAGCTGCGGCAAAAATTCGATATCGTGTTCATTGATCCTCCCTATGCCGAACCACAATTGCGTGCGCAGGTGTTCAGGCTGCTGGAAGAGCGGCATTGCCTGCAATCGGGTGCGCGCATTTATTTTGAATGGCCGGGCCACGAAAGCTTCGATCTGCCATCTCCCAGCCTGCAATGGTTGAAGCAGAAAAGCGCTGGCCAGGTCAATTATGCTATAGCCGAATGGCAGCTAAGTCGTTAAAATCGGCCGACTCTTCCGCCCTCCAGCAGGTGCTGGCACACAGAGGTAACCTATGACAGGTATTGCAATTTATCCTGGTACTTTCGACCCGGTGACACGGGGTCATATAGATATTTGCGAGCGCGCATTGAAAATGTTCGACCAGGTCGTGATCGGTGTCGCCGACAGTCTCGCCAAGGAGCCTTTTTTCAATATCGACGAGCGTCTGGATATGCTGGAAACGGTATTTGCCGACAATGATGCGATTTCAGTGAGGCCTTTTTCCGGGTTGCTCATCGACTTCGCGCGAGATAACGGTGCCGATGTCATCGTGCGAGGTTTACGCGCGATATCTGATTTTGAGTATGAAGTTCAACTGGCGGGCATGAATCGCTCCCTGGCGCCCGAAATAGAAACCGTTTTCCTTACCGCAGCGCAACACTATGCGTTTGTGTCATCTAGCCTGGTACGTGAAATCGCACGCCTCGACGGGGATGTTTCCGAGTTTCTGCATCCAGAGATTCTGCGTCGTTTGACGGCAAAGCTGAAAGCCTGCAAGTGAATCTTCAGCTGGAGTAATAAGTCGTGGCACTGATGATCACCGATGAATGTATCAATTGCGATGTCTGCGAGCCGGAGTGCCCGAACGATGCGATTTCTCCGGGCGAGGAATACTATGAGATCGATCCGCTGCTTTGTACCGAGTGCGTGGGGCATTTCGAAACGTCGCAATGTGTAGAGGTTTGCCCGGTCGATTGCATCCCGTTTAACCCGCAATACCCGGAAACTCAGGAACAGCTGTTGGAAAAATACAAACATCTTACCGGAGAAGAATAAAATGAATTCGCTATTCCGAAAAATTATCAGGCCTCAACATATTGGGGCTTTTTTATGTCTTTGTTTATTTTCCAGTCATCTTCAGGCAGGGGAGTATGCGGTTGCTTCAGCGAGTCCGTTGGCAACCCAGGCGGGGATTGACGTGCTTGAAGCCGGCGGTAATGCTTTTGATGCCGCTGTCGCAGTAACCTCGGTGCTGGCTGTTGTTGAACCCTACTCATCGGGTCTCGGCGGTGGCGGTTTCTATCTGCTGCACCAACAGGCTGCGAATCGACAGGTGATGCTTGATGCGCGGGAGCGAGCACCGTTCGCGGCCCACCGAGATATGTATCTCGACGCCGAAGGCAAGGCCGACAAGGATTTATCGCTGAATGGCGCGACCGCTGCGGGGATTCCCGGAATTCCGGCGGCGCTGGAACATTTGCAACGTAATTATGGTCGTTTGTCACTGGATAAGACCATGGCAGACGCAATTGGTTATGCGCAGAACGGTTTTGCAATCGACGACTATTATCGATCGGTGGCGAAATGGCGACTGGAGGTAATGCAACGTTACCCTTCGACCAGCGCTGTATTGCTGGTAAATGGTGAGGTACCCGCAGAGAAAGCAGTCATCAGGCAAACCGACCTGGCGAAAACGCTGCAATCTATCGCCAGCCAGGGTAAAGCCGGCTTTTACGAGGGTGAGGTGGCGCAAAAGCTGGTCGCCAGCGTGCGAGCCCATGGTGGGATCTGGTCGCTAAAGGATTTGCAGCAATACGAATTGATAGAACGCGAACCCGCTCGTTTCCGCTATGGCGACGCGGATATCATCGCGGCCAGTTTGCCTTCGTCCGGGGGGATTGTTCTTAACAGCATATTCAATATGCTCGAGCAGCTCAATCATGATCAGGCCGATCCCGTTGAAGCGATTCATCAATTGGTGGAGGCGATGCGACGAGCCTTTCGCGACCGCGCCGAATTCATGGGTGATATAGATTATGTAGAGGTCCCCGTGGAGAAACTGAGCAGCACGGCGCATGCGCGGCAACTGCTGAAGAATTATTCTGCAGGGAAAGCCACGGCCAGTGCCGATTTGCGCGGGGTGGCGGCCACAGAAGGTGGTAATGACACCACTCATTTCTCGGTAGTGGACGCGGACGGAAACCTGGTTGCTGCTACCTTGTCGGTGAACTACCCGTTTGGTTCCGGTCTTATCGCCGATGGTACCGGGGTTTTGTTGAACGATGAAATGGATGACTTTTCAGCGAGCCCCGGGGTGCCTAACGTCTGGGGATTACTCGGCACCGAAGCCAACGCAATTGCACCCGGTAAACGCATGCTGTCGAGCATGACGCCGACCTTTGTGCATACTCCGGATCGAACACTGGTGACCGGCACTCCCGGTGGAAGCTGGATAATCACGATGAACCTGCTCGGCATTCTGGAATTTCTCGATGGTGGAGATGCCGAGGCCATAGTATCGCGGCGCAGGTTTCACCATCAGTATGATCCGGATGTCATCAGGTATGAGGAAAATACTTTTCCTGCTGCGACGATCGAAGCCTTGATGCAGAAAGGCCATCAATTCAAAGTGTACCCCTGGCGCACCGGTAATATGCATTCGATTATCATCGATAAAAAATCGGGTAAGCTCGATGCTGCTTCCGATCCCCGGGGCGAGGGGCAGGCGATAGTTGCTGGCGATTAGAACCGCTTCATTCGGCGTAGCCGGGCATTTCTCGATCAAGCACTCGCTTCATCGCGTTGAAGTACAAATCGTCACGCTTTCCCTTGTGACGATCGTGTTCGTCCGGGGTCTGGACCTGATCGATGACCTGTTGTGAAATCGGCAGTAATTTCTGCCCCGTGCTCATCGCGCGGATCTGCGCACGACATACCCGTTCGAGCAGATACAGCATTCGATAAGCCCTGGCGATCGAATCGACCGCAACCAGGACGCCGTGGTTCCTGAGAAACACGATCGGTTTATCGTCCATCAGTCCCGCCAGGCGCTCACCTTCTTCGAGTGAATCTGCGGTCCCGTAGTAGTGATCGTCGTAGGCGATTCTGCCGGCGAAGAATGCCGAAGTCTGGCAGGCTGGGATCAGTCGATTGTCCTCCAGCATGTTGAGCGCCAGTGCCCAGTTCTGATGCGTGTGGAAAACCACCCGCCGTCCGCTAATGCGATGAATCGGCGCATGGATGCATTGTGCGGAAAGTTCGACGACACCATCGCCTTCAAGGGTTTCACCGGCCTCGTTGAAGATGAGCATATCGCTGGCCCGAGCTTCAGACCAGTGCATGCCAAAAGGCAGCACCAGGTAGCGATCTTCGTATCCCGGAACGGTCACCGTGAAATGATTATCGATGCCTTCTTCGAGTTCGTCGTAAACCGCCAGGCGTAACGATGCGGCCAGGTCGATTTTGGCCTGGGTGACCGGATCCATGTTTGAATCTATAGCGTGAATGCTCATACTCATTCTCCAGCAAACCAAATTGTTGCGATGATAGTGCAAATACGATCCGAGAGAAACCTGAGCTGCCTCGGGGACAGGCCACGAAAGTGTAGCGCGGCAGGGACGCCGCGCTCCAAGCGATTCCATGGATGGACCAACCGGCGCATGCCGGTTGGGAGCGCCTTTCGTGGGCTTTTCCCTCGAGGTAGCTCACTATCAGGGCGAGAACATCACGATGTCCATGCCTCCAGATTGGCGCGCCTGTTTAGAGGCACTTCCTGACCTGCCTTGTCCTGAATAACTGTTTTAGAGTTGTAGTTGCAGGTTAGCGCGCCTGGTTGTCATGACTGGCATTCAGGGCAGTAATAGCTCGAACGCTGCGCCTGTACCAGGTGCTTGATAGTTCTGCCGCATTTTTTGCATGGCCCCTTGTTCCCATATACCTGCAACTCATGCCTGAAGTAGCCCGGCTTGCCGTCAGCCTGGGTAAAGTCCTGCAGCGTCGTGCCGCCGTGCCCGATCGCCGACGCCAGGGTATCGCGTATGGCATCGACCAGTTTGGCGATGCGTGGTTTGCTGATGCGCCGCGCCGCGCGGGTCGGGCGAATTCCGGCCAGGAACAGGGCTTCGCTGGCGTAAATGTTGCCGACCCCGACGACGATATGGCTGTTCATCAATACGGTCTTTATCGCCGCGCTGCGCTTGTGGCAACAATGGAGCAGGTAGTCGGTGTCGAAAGCCTCGCTGAGAGGTTCCGGCCCCAGTTGTCGTAACAGGCGATGTTGTAACGGATCTTGCGCACAATACAGCAGGGCGCCGAAACGACGCGGATCGCGAAACTTTAACGCCTGCCCATTGCTGAGCTGGAACTCAACGTGCTCATGGGTTTCGGCGGCCGACCCTGTGGGTAGAATGCGCATGCTGCCCGACATCCCCAGATGCCAGATCAGGTTGCCCTGGTCGAGATGCATGAGCAAATATTTTCCGCGCCGGGATACCCCGCGTATCTGTCGTCCCTGCAGGCCTGATACTTCTTCGCTGATCGGCCAGCGTAGACGCGTTTCACGCAAAATTACTTTCTCTATCAGTTGATCACAGACATGGGGTTCGATGCCGCGACGGGTGGTTTCAACTTCGGGTAATTCGGGCATCAGCTTCTATTTCTCGTAGAAAACCCAGGCCAGCGCAATACCAGCTGTCCATGTCTCGTTGTCCGAGACCAGCGGGCTATCATCGATTACGGCGCCGTTCATATCGTCATAGCGAATAAATCCGCCCAACCAATATCGACCGATTCGTTTGCTATAGGTGAATTCGCTGCGCAGCCCGCTATAGCCAGCGTCAGCCTCGTAGGCCGGACGCGTGGCGGTCGCATCGGCATCGTCAACCGAGTAGAAATAGTCATGGTAGCGATGGTCGGCAAATAATGGGCCGATGCTGAGACGAATTTTCGATTCACCAAGCCGGGTAGCCGGTTTGCGCCATGAAAGTCTTGGGGCGAATACGTAGCCGATGTGTTCAAAATCGCTATTCACCGTGTAACCGAAGCGCAGTGGCAGGTCGACCCACAGGGCGCTGTGTTGCATCGGATAAAAGCGATAGTTGAGCGCGGGTCCAATCTCGAAAATTGCATCGAGTTCATCCATGCCCTCGCGATCACGGGTATCGTCGTCCGCCGGCAACGTGAGGTCGGCACTCAAGGTGAGCAACAGATCTTCGGATTCGAAAATAATACCCTTGGCACCACCATCGACACGCAAACGGTCACCGCGATACTTGATATATGGAAATGGCAGTACGTAGGATGACGAATCTGCCGAGCCGCGATAGTCCGGCAGGCTAATCGCCGATACACCGGCACCGATTTCGAGGGTTGGCAACGGGCCTTGCGCCAATGCTTCGGTTGCGAGTAATAATAGCGTCAGGCTAACCGGGAGTTTCATCTGTACGTAATGAAATCAGCTGGTAGTAAAGGTCGGCAGGGAAATGATACTGCAATCCGATCTGCGGATGCGCGATAACGATTTCAGGAGCGATCGACATCACGAAAAATTCATGCCTGCTGCCATCCGCCCCACTTGCTTGAAGCTTCTGCCGTGGCATAGCGTCAGTATCGAACGGCTTTATTTTCGAAGCCTCCAGATCCTGCCAGTTTTCCACCAGGCGGGCGATTTGATCTTGCCCGAAGCCATCCGCATTGATCACCTGCCAACTATCATTGGCGTCACGGCTGATCTCGAATTCGGAGAGTTTCAGTTTGCTTAATCGGTACCTGCGCGGCAACAGGCGTCGATCGGCGATGCCGGTCAGGCCCTGCGAAAAAAACAGCAGGTGTATATCGGGTAACAGGAAAACGGTCGAACCGATCATGACGTAGCGTCGTTCGCCAATATTGTTGGTCGCGCCGAAGAGCAGCTGGGTATCGTTAAAAGTCAGTGCGGCCTCGGGAAACTGCAGTCCGAGCGTAGCCAGGTTTATTTCGTCGGCCGGCAGGCGCGAGTCGGTCTCGCTGTTGACGATGCTGAGCAAGCGCTCGATATTGATGTTGTTGGCTGGCCATCGAATCGGCGCCTCGATCAACCAGCCCTGCGCATCCCGTCGCAGGCTCAGCGATGCATCGGCGGTTTGTATGCCAATGGTCTGTATATCTGCGGGCTTGAGCGTGCTGATGCGTTGCTGGGGTTGATACCCGGTCGTAACTCCGTAGCGGTTACCGACATAGGTTAAGATCACGATCAGGACGATCAGCACATAATTGATAATCCAGCGCCGCGAAAACATCAGCGTTTACGGCGTGACAGCCAGATGCGTAAGCCGCTGGCAAGCAGACCCAACGGTAACATCAGCAGAAAGGTAAATGCTATCGCATACTGGCTGTATTGTGACAACTCCAGGCGGGTATCCGGCGCCGGCCGGGGACTGATTGCAATCAATCGATCATCGTGGCTCAACCAGTTAACCAGGTTAGTCCCGATCTCGAGGTTGCTACCATTGCCGAGGTAACGATTCGACAGAAAGTCGGCATCACCGATGATAACCACGCGTTGCTCGACTATTTCGCCATCGGCACCGGGCTGGCTGCGTGCCAGGGTCATGCCGATATTCAGTGGCCCGGAAATTTCATCGTCGTTATCGCCGTTAAAAATCTCGCCACGCAGCTCACCGGTTTCATTCCAGCTGCGCGAATCACTACGTAGAAAATTTTGTCGTTGCCATTCCTCGGCACCATGATATTCGAGCGCCTGTGCCTGCGGGAACAATGACATGCTCTCCAGGTTGCGGGTGATCGCGTGACGCGGATATTCCGCAACCAGCGCGAAGTCGACCCGATCCAGCCCCATCAACTGGCTGTTGGGGTCGACGATGATGCCGGGTAAAAATTCGATCGCGAGGTGGTCTGCCAGCAAATCTATCCCATCGATGGCCTGTTCAGGATCTGCCAGCCATAGCAAGCTACCACCCTGGTCGATGTAGTCACGTAATATTTCTATTTCACCGGGCAACAATGGCACCTTGGGGCTGGCCAGGATCAGGACGTCAGTATTTTCAGGAATACTGCTGGCTTGCGTCAGGTTCAAGCTCTCGATGGTATAGCCCTTGCTCGCTAGTTGCGTCGCCAGCAGGCTGAAATCATGGTTGGCCTCGCGATAGGGGTGGCGCTCGCCATGCCCTTCCATGAATACCAGCCAGCGCTCGCCCTGACGCAGCAAACGCTGCATCGCGCTGCTGACATTGGCTTCATTGATCCGGGAAAGTTTTTCACTACGCCCCTGGAACTCCAGCAACACCTCACCATCGAAGCGAATATCGTGTACGCGCAGTAAATCCGGATGTAAGTCCGGATTCAAACTCTGAAAGTTGATGTTCGATTGCAACTGCCGGTAGCGCTTGAACAGAGATTCCAGTAGCGGCTTACTCTCGTTTATCGGGGATACGAACAGGGTGATCTGGAATGGATAGTCGATACTTTCGAGCATCAGTGCCGATTCCCGTGACAGGCTATTGCGTTGATTGGCGCTCATATCGATCGTGTATGGATAACGATTACTAAGCCAGGCCAGCACGGCGAGCAGCGCGACAAACAACAATAGAAATATTCCGGACTGGAGGCGAAACTGCAGGCGTACTCTTGAATCTACCTTCACAGCAGGCGCTCGCGGTCGAGTTGGCGAATCGTCAGTACCAGGAAACCCACGATCAACAGCAGGTAGTAGACAATATCGCTGCTGTTAAAAACGCCTTCAAGCATTGACTGGTGGTGCTGCAATAGCGAGAGGTAAGAAAGCACCGAATGCCCGTTACTGACGGAACCTCCGAGCCAGTCGATAATCCACAGCATAAACAATACGCCAAAGGTGCTAATCGCGGCGATAGTCTGGTTTTCGGTCAGGCTCGACAGGTAAAGCCCAATCGCGGTAAAAGTAGCCAGCAGTAACAGCATGCCAAGGTAAATTGACAGCAATTTGCCGCTATCCAGGCTGGTACCGAGGTACAACGATAACGGCATTAGCATTAACATTGTGAGCAGAATAAATACGAACAGCATTAGTCCGAGAAACTTGCCCAGTACTATTTCTGACATGCTCAGGGGCGCCGACACCAGTAAACTCAGGGTGCGGTTGCGTTTTTCTTCCGCGAACGAGCGCATCGTCAGCAGTGGCATGATCATTAGCAGGATGATGGCCGCCACTTGCATCAGCGGGGTTATCACGATATCGGTCACGCCGGGCGTATTCTCAAACTGCATCAGTTGGGGCTGCAGCAGGTAATAGTTATCCAGGTTGGTGAGGAACAGGAAACCGAGAATGGCCTGAATTACGGCGAGCAGGATCCAGGCCAGTGGTGAACAGAACATGGCACCGATTTCCCGTCTGGCAATGATCCATATCATCCTGCGGCTGCCTCTTCATTGTGGGTCAACTCGATAAACAGGTCTTCGAGGGATTGTTGTTCTGGAATCAGTTCGTACAGGCCCCATTCCTGTTGCGCCGCTGCCGCAACCAGTGCATCGGTGTTCGTGTCGGGGGCAAAAAACAGGCGAAAACGACCGGCGTCAAGCGCTTCGACATGATCGACACCCGCCACGGAAGACAATGCTTCTAGCGGGATATTTTTGCGCAGTGCAATCTTGATGGAGCTTTCGTGACCCTGGTTTAACGATTCAGTTGAAGCACTATAAATCAGCTCGCCCGCGCGAATGATCTGCACCCGGTCGCAGGTAGCCTGGACTTCGGAGAGTATATGCGTGGATAAGATCACGCTGTGCTGGTTGCCCAGGGTACGTATCAAAGTACGTATTTCTCGAATCTGGATCGGGTCAAGCCCAACCGTTGGCTCGTCGAGGATGACTACCTGCGGGTCATGTACAATCGCCTGGGCAATGCCGACCCGTTGCTGATAGCCTTTTGACAGGTTGCCAATCAGGCGCCTGCCGACATCTTCCAGCCCGCACAGCTGTTTGACCCTGTCTACCGATGCTATTACCTGGCCGCGCGGGATGCGGTGCAAGCGCGCGCAGTAGCGTAGATACTCGTCAACACTTGCATCGCGATACACTGGCGGTTGCTCGGGCAAATATCCGAGATGCTGCTTCGCCTCCCTGGGTGCTTCGAGGATATCGTGGCCGGCGATGCTGACTTCGCCTTCGCTCGGCGCCAGGTTACCCGTGATCACCTGCATCGTAGTCGACTTGCCGGCGCCGTTCGGGCCCAGGAATCCCAGCACTTCGCCCGCTTTCAAGGTAAAGCTAAGCTGGTTGATCGCGCGGTGATTCTGATAAAAACGGGACAGGTTTTCAACCTGAACGAGTGCCTCTGCCATGGATTCCCTGGGGGGGTTTGTTTCGCTCTAATCATACCTTACTGGTTACGATATGAAAGCTTGTTAAGCGAGGTATCCTGCGAGCATAAAAAAACCGGCTGGCGCCGGTTTTCTGTAATCAAGTTTGACTGACTTACTTGATTTTGGATTCTTTATATTCGACGTGCTTACGAACTACCGGGTCATATTTCTTGAGCACCAGCTTGTCGGGGGTATTCTTTTTGTTCTTATCGGTGGTGTAGTAGTGGCCTGTGCCCGCAGTTGAAACCAGTTTGATTAAATCTCTCATGACTCTACTCCTAGCACTTGATGCCGCGCTTGCGAATGTCGGCGATGACCGCGTCGATGCCGTTTTTATCAATGATGCGCATGCCCTTGGTGGAAAGGCGCAACTTTACCCATCTGTTCTCGGATTCGACCCAGAATTTGTGCGTATGCAGGTTGGGTAGAAAGCGGCGACGCGTCCTGTTATTGGCGTGCGACACATTGTTTCCGCTAACAGGTTTTTTACCTGTTACTTGGCAGACCCGGGACATGGTGGAACTCCGTTGAATTGCAAGATATATTCGAGGGCGCGAACTCTACCAGAAGCATATCGAGGATTCAAGCTGCTTAAAGCCGGAATCTTTCTATTTTACAGGGATTTGGCGTTTCCTTTTAGCGCCCTCTACAGCTAAGATTGCAGCCTGCCAATCAACTCCGGATATTAGCTTGATGGACATCGTTTTCATACATGACCTGCAAATAG
Organism: Gammaproteobacteria bacterium; assembly: GCA_049666745.1. GTDB lineage: Bacteria > Pseudomonadota > Gammaproteobacteria. The sequence goes on along the minus strand of JBATHL010000151.1, from coordinate 2,303 downwards.
AAACCGTGATCGGAATTTACGACTGGGAACGCAAGATCCGGCAAACCATCAGCCTGGATATTGAAATGGCGACCGATATCAGCAAGGCCGCAAAAAGTGACAATATCGACGACACCTTGAGCTACAAGACCGTCGCCAAGCGCCTGATCGAGTTCGTGCAACAGAGTGAATTTGAACTGGTTGAGGCGCTCGCAGAAAAAATTTGCAGCATTGTCATGGACGAGTTTTCCGTACCCTGGATTAAACTGACACTGCATAAACCCGGCGCTGTGCGTGGCTCCAAGTCGGTTGGAGTGATCATCGAACGTGGTGCCAGGCCGGCATGAATGCCCGGGTTTACGTGAGCCTGGGCAGTAATGTCGATCGTGAAGCCAGGATTCGGCAGGCGGTCGAATTGCTGCGCAAGCATTTTGGCGCGATTGACCTGTCCCCTGTCTATGATTCAGCCGCGGTGGGTTTCGATGGCAGTAATTTTCTGAACCTGGTGGCGGGTTTGAATACGAGCCTCGAGGTCGGGGCAGTAGTCGGGATATTTCGGGATATCGAAGATCAACTGGGGCGCGATCGCAGCCTGCCCAAGTTTGCCAGCCGTCCGATCGATCTTGATATTCTAAGCTTCGATGACCTGATTCTCGACGTGCCGGGAATCCGTATACCGCGTGCGGAAATCCTGTACAACGCTTTTGTGTTAAAACCGTTGCAGGACATTGCCGGGGATCGGCTACACCCAGAATTGGGGGAAACCTATACCGCGCTGTGGCAACGAATGGCTCCTGACGCGCCACGCCTGGACATCTATCCAATGCAGTTTCATTGATTCCCACAATGGAACACCACAGTCCCGCATAAAATTCCCTTCACGGAAGCAATTCATTAAAAATCAACAGCCTGCCTTTACGGTGCGAGGAGCTTCACCGGTTTCTCCTAAAGTGGGTGGCTACCTCAGGAGTCAGTCCGCAAAAGTGTAACGAGGCATGGATGCCGAGTTCCAAGCGATCACATGGATGTGCCAAACGGCGCATTTTGCCGTTTGGAAGCGGCTTTTGCGGACTGACTCCCGAGGTAGCCTTTGCACGCCAGTGAACCTGTGATCAGTTATTTACTCGGGGGAGTGGTGCGCAATGGTGGGGCTGGTGGGCTAAGCAAGAATTTTATGCAGGGCGGCGATGAGTGCGTCGCATTCGGGGTCGCTGCCGATCGAGATGCGCAGGCAGTTATCGATGCGTGGCTTTTTGAAGTAACGCACCAGGATACCGGCCGATTTCAATTCATGGTAGAGCGTTGCAGCGGCGGCGCTGGCATGGCGCACGAATACGAAGTTACTGCTGGATGGAAACACTTCAAAACCCAGTTCTTGCAGCTCTGTGCTTAAGCGTTCGCGGCTCGCGATGACCTGCTGGCAGCATTGCTGAAAGTAGTCTTCGTCAGTTAGGGAGGCAAGGGCGCAGGCGCTGGTGAGACTGTTTACCGGATATGAGTTAAACGAGTTTTTCACCCGCTGCAATGCTTCGATCAGGTTTTCCTGACCGAGCGCGAATCCAAGTCGCAGCCCGGCCAGGCTGCGCGATTTGGAAAAAGTCTGTACTACCAGCAGATTGGGGAATTCCGCAATCAGCTGGCTCGCCGATTCGGCGCCAAAATCGACATAAGCTTCATCGATAATAACGACCGATTCAGGATTATCTGCGAGTAGTTCGCGAAGGGCTCCTGTTTCCAGCGCGATCCCGGTAGGTGCATTGGGATTGGGAATAATGATGCCGCCGTTAGCTGCCGCATAATCCCGAATATTGATGCGGAACTGCGAGTCCAGCGCCGGCTGGTGATATTCGATCTGGTAAAGTTTGCAGTAAACCGGGTAAAAGCTGTAGCTGATATCGGGAAACAGGATCGGGTAGTCCTGCCTGAAAAATGCCTGGAAAGCATGTGCGAGCACTTCGTCGGAACCGTTGCCGACAAAGATCTGGCTGGCGTCTAAGCCCTGGTTAGCAGCCAGTGATGCAATCAGGTCGGTGCTCTCCGGATCCGGGTATCGGCGCAGTTGCGCTATATCGAAATTCCGCAACAGGTTTGCGACCGCCGGTGACGGCGGGTAGGGGCTTTCGTTGGTGTTGAGCTTGATGTATTGCTGATCCTGCGGTTGCTCACCGGGAGTGTAAGGATCGAGGGTTTCAATTTGTTTGCTCCAGTATCTGTGCATACTCATAACTCTAGCTAGTCAGCAGGCGTCCGCCATCGACGTGGATAATTTCACCGGTAATATAGTCGCTCGTCGCGAGGAACAATGCGGTATCGGCGATTGCCTG
>JBATHL010000150.1:0-8492 GCA_049666745.1 Gammaproteobacteria bacterium | reverse complement strand
GTAAATCGGTTTCGTCAAGGTCCGCTATAATGCTGCGTCCCATGACCAGTTGCTTTGCTGTCGCGATGTCATCCGCGAGATAGCGATCACCCCCAAGCGGCGCCACATGATCGCGAATCTTTTTCATCACCTGTCGCAGGTGCTGGCTGGTTTCTACCGGGGCGCGGAATTCGACAGCCTGGGTGGCAATCAATAGTTCTATCGCAACAATATGCGCGAGGTTGTGATTCATTTCGGTCAGTCGCCGCGCCGCGTGGCAGGCCATCGATACATGGTCTTCCTGGTTGGCGCTGGTAGGCGTCGAGTCGATAGAGCAGGGGGCGGCGCGTTGTTTATTTTCAGCCATCAATGCGGCCGCAGTGACTTCGGCGACCATGAAGCCGGAGTTGAGGCCGGGATCAGGTGACATAAACGCGGGCAAGCCAAAATTTTGCGCCGGGTCGACCGTGGTAGCGATGCGACGCTCGGCGATGGATCCGATTTCAGCGATGGCAAGCGCGCACTGGTCGGCGCCGAATGCGACCGGTTCGGCATGGAAGTTGCCACCCGACAGGATCGAGCCGTCTTCGATCACGACAATCGGATTGTCGGTGACTGCATTGGCTTCGATTTCCAGCATTTGTGCAACCTGCCTGAACTGATCCATACAGGCACCCATTACCTGGGGCTGGCAGCGTATGCTGTAAGGGTCCTGCACGCGTTCGTCATCGTCGCGATGAGATTCGCGAATTGCCGAACCATCGAGCAGGGTGCGCAGACAAGATGCTGCGTCGATCTGGCCTGGCAGGCCGCGCAATGCATGGATTTCGGATCGAAACGGCCGCGTCGACCCCATCAATGCATCGGTGGTCAGGGCGCCGGAAATCAACGCGGTTTGTGCCAGGCTCCAGGCATCGAACAGGCCGGCGAGCGCCAGCGCGGTCGATACCTGGGTACCATTGATCATGCCCAGTCCTTCCTTGGGGCCGAGTTCCAGTGGTTCCAGTTTTGCCAGTTGCAATGCCTCGCCAGCGGTCATGTCCCGGCCCTGGAAATGGACATGCCCTTCACCGATCATCGCGGCGGTCAGATGCGCAAGCGGCGCCAGGTCGCCGGAAGCGCCCACCGAGCCCTGCGCCGGAATCAGTGGTAGCAGGTCGATTTGCAGTAAAGTTTGCAAGCGCTGGATCACTTCCCAGCGCACCCCGGAGGCACCACGCCCCAATGACAGCATCTTCAACACGATAATCAGGCGCACTATATTGGCTGGTAGAGGATCGCCAACCCCGCAGCAGTGCGACAGGATCAGGTTGCGCTGCAACTGCGATGTCTGCTCTGCCGGGATGCGGGTAGAGGCGAGTTTGCCGAAGCCGGTATTGACGCCGTACACCCCGACCTCTCCCTGCGCGGCCCTGGCGACGACTTCGGCAGCAGCATCGACACGGGACTTACAGCCTTCGTCGATACGCAGGATCAACTCCTCACGGTAGATTCGACACAAATCGTCAAGGGTTACCTTACCCGGCTTCAGCAACAGATCATTGGCCAATTTCGTATCCCCTAATTTGCGAGTTGATCCAGCGTAGTTCGGTAATTGCGTTGAATTGTTTCTTCATCGGCGTGACGGCCATGGTCGATAATTTTGTTACCGCCAATATAAACATCACGTACCAGGTTTTCATTGCCGGAAAATATCCAGCTATCGAGCAAATCATCCTGTTGACGACCATACAGGCGCGGGTGCTGGTCGTCGAGCACGATGAAGTCTGCGCGGGCCCCGGCGATGATGCTACCGATATTACGACCACATGCCCGGGCACCTCCCTTGAGTGCGCCATCGAGCAGGTTGCGCCCGGTGTTGGCTGCCCCTGCCGACACCAGCACATTGCGCTTGCGCGTCAGCAGGCGTTGGCCATATTCGAGCCAACGCAGTTCTTCGACCGGATCGATCGAAATATGACTGTCAGAACCGATCGCCCAGCAACCATCCTGAGCAAAGTAATCAATCGCGTCGAAAAAGCCGTCACCAAGATTTGCTTCGGTGGTCGGGCACAGTCCTGCCACGCAACCACTTTGCGCCATCGCCGTGGTTTCGGCAGCGTTCATGTGGGTGGCGTGAATCAGGCACCAGCTCGGGTCGACCTCGAACTGATCGAACAACCACTCCACCGGGCGCATTTGACTCCAGGCGAGACAATCATCGACTTCTTTGGTTTGCTCGGCGATATGCACATGGATGGCGGCGAGGTTGTCGAACGCAGCGATCACTTCGCGCAGCAGATCTCCGTTAATCGCGCGCAGCGAATGCGGTGCGATACCGACCGAGCTGTTGGCATCAGTCGCGGATGCCTGCTGCAGACGGGTGACAATATCGATAAAGCCGTCGGCGTCATTGAGAAATCGCTTCTGTCCGTCGATCGGATCGGCACTGCCGAAACCCCCGTAACGATAGAGTACCGGTAACGCGGTAAAACCAAGGCCAACCTGTTGCGCCGCCTGCATGCATTGCAGGCTCATTTCGGCGCGATTCGCGTATGGCGAGCCATCGAGATCGTGATGCAGGTATTGAAATTCACCGACGCAGCTGTAGCCGGCCCTGAGCATTTCCAGGTAAAGCTGCGCCGAAATGTGAAACAGGTGTTCGGGCTGGATCCTCTCCAGGTAGTGGTACATGATCTTGCGCCAGGTCCAGAAACTGTCTTTGGCCGCATTACCGCTGATGCCGGCGCGTTCGCCAAGCCCTGACATGGCGCGTTGGTGGGCGTGGGAGTGCACGTTCGGGATCGCGGGAATCAATATCTCGACCTTGTCGCCCGACGCGTAGGGCTGGTCACTGGAAATCGACTCAATATTGCCCGAATCATCAATGTCGATGACGACGGACTCTGCCCAACCGTTCGAAAGTAAGGCCGCTGCCGCCCAGATCGTTGTCGTCATAATTTGGTCCTGATGCCACGCCTTGCGTTTGCCTGAAATAGAGCGTAACATACTTGTATATACAAGTATAGCGCACAACTTTGTGGAATAGTCTAATGCCTCAAACCCTGTTTATCAACGCTACCATTGCCTGTCTCGACACCGAGTCGGGTTACGGTCTGCGTGAGCATAGCGCTTTGCTCGTAGAGGCCGGTAAAATTGCCTGGTTGGGTCCGATGCAGGGTCAGCCCGCGGTCACCGACGCCGAGGTAATCGATTGCGCCGGGCGGCTGTTGACGCCGGGTCTGGTCGATTGCCACAGTCACCTGGTTTACGGTGGCGATCGCGCCGACGAATTTGAAATGCGCCTCGAAGGGGCCAGTTACACGGAAATCGCGCAGCAGGGTGGCGGCATCATTTCCACCGTGAATGCGACCCGCGCTGCCAGCGAAACCGAGTTGTTCGCGCAGGCGCTGCCCCGACTCAACAGTTTGCTCGACGAGGGTGTGACTACCCTCGAAATCAAGTCGGGCTATGGTCTCGATAGCGACAACGAAATCAAGATGCTGCGCGTCGCGCGACAGCTGGAAAAGGAATTCCAGATTCGCGTACAGAAAACTTTTCTCGGCGCACATGCGCTGCCCCCCGAATATGCCGGACGTGCGGACGACTATATCGAACGGGTCTGCGCTGAAATGCTGCCCAGGGCGCATGCCGAAGGCCTGGTTGATGCGGTGGATGTATTCATCGAATCGATTGCCTTCAGCCTCGAGCAGGGCGCAAAGGTATTTGCTTGCGCACAGGCGTTGGGGTTGCCGATCAAGGCGCATGCCGAACAATTGAGCGATCTCGGTGGTGCAGTCATGGCGGCGCAACGGGGCGCCCTGTCGGTCGATCACATCGAGTACCTTCCTGCAGCCGATGTTGCCAGGCTGGCACAGAGTGAAACCGTGGCGGTGTTGCTGCCCGGCGCATTTTATGTGCTCCAGGAAACGCAGTTACCGCCGTTAGCGGCATTGCGTGAACACAAGGTACCGATGGCGCTGGCCAGTGATGCCAACCCCGGTAGCTCGCCGGTAACGTCATTATTACTGGTCATGAATATGGCCTGCACGCTGTTTCGTCTGACCCCGGCAGAAGCGCTACGCGGCGTGACTATCAACGCCGCGCGCGCACTTGGCCTGCAAACAGAAATCGGTTCGCTCGAAGTGGGCAAGCAGGCCGATATCGTGCTCTGGAATGTCGCTAAGCCATCAATTCTGAGTTACCAGATCGGGCTCAATCCCTGTGCCGCGGTGATGCAGGCCGGCAACTGGCGCAGCCGGGCGGGGTTATCGAAATGAACGCAGTAGTGGGCGGTTTCGACGTTATTAACAAGGCGGCACCCGAGCCGATTTATCAGCAAATCATAAAAAACATTCAGCAGAAAATTGCCGCCGGCGAATGGACCGCTGGACAAAAGTTGCCATCGGAAAATGAGTTGGTAGTAACGCTTGAAGTGAGCCGCATGACGATTAACCGTGCCTTGCGAGAATTGACCCAGCAAGGTCTGATCAACCGGGTACACGGGCTGGGATCTTTCGTCGCTGAAACCCCGCGCCATGCGAGCCTGATCGAGCTGCAGGATATCGCACTTGAGATTGAACAGCGTGGCAAGCGTCATTCTTCGCGCGTGCTGGCACTGACGACCGTTGAAGCGAATACCGAAGTCGCAGAGCAAATGGGTCTTGCCGTGGCCGCACCGGTTTACTACCTGGGCGCGGTGCACCTGCAGGATGACATGCCGCTGCAGCTTGAGATGCGTTACGTCAATCCACAGGCGATGCCCGAGTTTATCTATCAGGATTTCATGCATAGCACTTCCACGGCCTACTTATTGAAACAGTTTCAACCTGATGAAATGGAACACATCGTGCGCGCCTGTCTGCCCGATGCGCTCACCTGTGAGCAATTACTAATGAATCCGGGCGAACCCTGCCTGCAATTGATCCGGCGCACCTGGAAAAACGACCAGGTGGTTACCTATGTGACATTAACCTACCCCGGGGATCGCTATGATCTCGGCGCACGTTATGCCACCAACGAATATCGAAAGCAATAACAGTACTTGAATGAGGAACCGACCATGCCTTTAGACCGTATCGACAACAGTCGTAAAATTCGCGCTCCGCGCGGTAGTGAATTAACCTGCAAAAGCTGGCTTACCGAAGCACCCTACCGAATGATTCAGAATAACCTGGACCCCGAGGTTGCCGAAAAACCCGAGCAGCTGATCGTCTATGGTGGCATCGGGCGTGCGGCGCGCAACTGGGAGTGTTACGACAGGATTCTCGAATGTTTGAAAGAGCTTAACGACGATGAAAGCCTGCTGGTTCAGTCGGGTAAGCCGGTAGGCGTATTCAAGACACACGTCGACGCGCCGCGGGTGCTGATTGCCAATTCCAACCTGGTGCCGAACTGGTCCAACTGGGAGCATTTCAACGAACTCGATCGCAAAGGCCTGATGATGTACGGGCAGATGACCGCGGGTTCGTGGATTTATATCGGTAGCCAGGGCATTGTTCAGGGTACCTATGAAACTTTCGTCGAGGCCGGACGGCAGCACTTCGATAGCGACACCAGCGGCAAATGGATTCTGACTTCGGGTCTTGGCGGCATGGGCGGGGCGCAACCGCTCGCGGCGACCATGGCGGGTTTCAGCATACTTTGCATCGAATGCGACGAAGAGCGCATCGATTTTCGCCTGCGTACCAAATACCTGGATAAGAAGGCTGATTCTCTCGATCACGCGCTGCAACTAATTGATGAGGCTTGCAGCAAGGGCGAAGCGGTTTCGGTGGGCCTGCTTGGCAATGGCGGTGAGATTCTACCGGAACTGGTGCAGCGCGGGACTAAGCCAGACCTGGTGACCGACCAGACTTCGGCGCATGATCCGGTCAATGGTTACCTGCCGATCGGCTGGACCATGGAGCAGTGGGAGGTTCGACGTAACACCGATCCGCAACGGGTTGCCAGCGAAGCGCGCAAGTCAATGGCGGTGCATGTGCGCGCGATGCTCGCGTTTCATGACCAGGGCATACCCACCGTGGACTACGGTAACAATATTCGTCAGGAAGCCTTTGACCAGGGGGTCAAGAATGCATTCGATTTCCCCGGCTTCGTACCGGCCTATATCCGCCCGCTGTTTTGCAAAGGGGTGGGACCTTTTCGCTGGGTAGCACTTTCGGGCGACCCGGAAGATATCTACAAGACCGACGCCAAGGTCAAGGAATTGATTCCGCATGACCCGCACCTACACAACTGGCTCGATATGGCGCAGGAGCGCATCAGTTTCCAGGGCTTGCCGGCACGCATTTGCTGGGTCGGGCTCGGTGACCGCGATCGACTTGGGCTTGCGTTCAACGAAATGGTTGCCTCGGGCGAATTGAAGGCACCGGTGGTGATCGGCAGAGACCATCTCGACTCGGGCTCGGTTGCAAGCCCTAACCGCGAAACCGAGGCAATGATGGATGGCTCGGACGCGGTCTCCGACTGGGCCCTGTTAAACCTGTTGTTGAGCACCTCCGGCGGTGCCACCTGGGTTTCATTTCACCACGGTGGTGGCGTGGGCATGGGGTACTCGCAGCATGCGGGACTGGTGATTTGCTGCGACGGTAGCGATGCCGCGGCGCAGCGGATCAAGCGGGTATTGTGGAACGACCCCGCCACCGGCGTCATGCGTCACGCCGATGCAGGCTACGAGAGCGCAAAACAATGCGCGCGTGAACACGGTCTCAATCTGGGTGCAATCGAGTTATGAAACCAACCGCGGTGATAGCGGTTGCAGGGCTACCGCGGTCAACGCAGGTGCCTGAAAGTGAAAGCAAATGGTTAATAATGACTGCCAGTGCAAGCGTGTTTATCGTTATCCAGATTACTTACCCGGGTGACAAACACCAGGGACTCCAGCCCAGGGAACTCTAAAACCAAACACGCCATCCCCGCGCAAGCGGGGATCCTGTAATGGTGGCGCGCCCGGCTGTTCCTGCCACCATAGAAGCATTGTATTTGGTAACGATAGTATTTGCCGATTCAAGGGTAAATATCCTGTTAGCTGGCGTTCGTGCGATACGGACTAACGGCAGCAGAGTGCCCAAAGCGAACCCCCGAATCATGCGGGCGAGGGGCGATCTCCGGCCATCAACGGACACTCAGGGATTGCTGGATTTATTGGTAATTACATTTCAATCTAAATGTTAGAAATAAATTCGTTTACTTCAGTGCGAAATTCGTTGGCTATCCTAATCACCCAACCTTGAAACTGGTCCTGTAATTTTGAGAGTTCTCGCCCATGTACGGAAACAAGACGATATTGGTAACTAGTTGGGCAGTTTAGCTTTGGGCCGAATGGCGCAACCAGAATACCTTCTTTAATCGAGTTGTAAGCTTCGGTAATCCCACACAATACAAGTCCTTGTCCTCTGATCGCTGTCTGTATGCCTGAGTTAAACTCCGTTAAACGAATTCCAGCCTGTAGGGTATCCTGCTGAAAACCGAAAGCCTCTCCCCATTTAATCCAATCAGCCCATTGCGGGTCAGGTGTCCTTTCGTCAAGGTGTATCAGCGGGACTCCTGGCAGCGACTTCTGCTTATGTGACAATTGATATTGTTTGGCAAATTCTGGAGTACAGACAGGAAGCACAAAATCGCCAAAGAGTTGCTTTTCGTCATAGATTTCGGGTGACGACTGGCTGTATCTAATCGCAAAATCAAAGTCTTCGATGATCAAATCGACCATGCGATTACTGGCATCTAGACGCAAGTCAATCTCCGAGTTCAACCTGTAAAAATCTGCTAGGCGAACCGCGAACCAATTTTCTGCGAAGGATGACGGTAAGGTTACTGCCAGGCGGTTTTTTGGCTGACGGTATTTCAGTTGGTTAATAACATCCTCGATCGTGGAAAAACTCGCCGTGAGTTTTCCTTCAATCCTGCGCGCATGGTCAGTTGGCTGTGCACCAGAGCTTGTACGAAAAAATAATTTACATCCAAGAAAATCCTCCAGGGTACGAATCTGCTGACCGACAGCTGCTGTTGTCACTCCAAGTTCATCGGCAGCGGCACGAAAACTACCCGCGCGCAAGGTTACCTCAAGTGCTTTAAGCCCATTTAAATGCGTAACTCTCATATGTCTAGTGTAAAGAAAATCTTTACTAATCGATAGAATAAATGACCTGATATAGCTAATTTAAAGGACTAAGATCTAACTTTCTATAAACGCGGCAAAAAAGAATTTCTTTTTTAGTGATAGGAGGTTTACATGTATACACTCTTTTGGGAAAAAGGCTCTGGCTCGATCGCAGTACAGGCATTGTTAGAGGAAATGGATGTCACCTACGCTAGAAGCTATGTCGATATGGAGGCTGGTGAACACCAGAAAAGCGAATATCTCAGACAAAACCCAACGGGTCTGGTCCCTGCTTTGAAACTCCCTGATTCGCATACCATCGGAGAGTCGGCGGCTATCGTCCTGCACCTGGGAGAGCAATGTTCAGACGGTCAGTTGGTTCCTCAATCCGGTGATGACGAACGTCCAGATTTTCTATATTGGTTACAGA